>NZ_NMPP01000021.1:0-42735 GCF_009192885.1 Xanthomonas sp. LMG 12462
TCGGCCACCCAGATCTCCCGCCACTTCTCCCACCAGGACAAATCGCCCCGAAGGGGCGGATGAGAGTACTGGCGCCGCTGCGTACAACGAAACCCAGCTCGGCCCTGCAGCGCCAGTCGCTTCGCGCCGCACCCTCACCCCAACCCCGCTCCCGCAGTGAGAGGGTCCATAGCGTGCGCGACGCTGCTTCAGCCATCGAGAGCCCTCCTCCCTTCTCCCACCGGGAGAAGGTGCCCCGCAGGGGCGGATGAGGGTACGGGCCCCAGCCAGGCATCCACCCGACACGGCAGCAATCGCTCCGCCTGCCCCCCCCCACACACGGTCGCCGCGCCGCAGCAGGTACGCCACAATAGCCGCCCCATCGCGCCGGCCGGCGCGCTGCAACCTGATGAGGAGCGGTTCGATGTTCGTGGTGTGCGGAGAGGCCTTGTACGACATCTTCATCGACGGCTACGCCGGCACCTCGGTCGGGATGACCGCGCGCCAGGGCGGTTCGCCGTTCAACGTGGCGATCGGCCTGGCCCGTCTGGGTGCGCCGTCGGCGCTGTTCACCGGCCTGTCCACCGATCCGCTCGGCCGCCAGCTGCGTGCCACCCTCGAAGGCGAAGGCGTGGCCCTGGACTACTGCATCGACAAGCGCGAGGCCACCACCCTGGTGATGGTCGCGCTCGACGCCGGCGGCGTGCCCAACTACGCCTTCTACGGCACCGGCTGCGCCGATCGCGCGCTGACCGCGGCCGACCTGCCGGCGCTGGACGCGCGCGTCGGCGGCCTGCATTTCGGTTCCTACACCCTGGTCGCCGAGACCACCGCCAGCACCTTCCAGGCACTGGCCGAGCGCGAGCGCGGGCAGCGGCTGATCTCGCTGGACCCGAACGTGCGGCCGACGGTGGAGCCGGACATGGCGGTGTGGCGCGCGCGGCTGGCGCGCTGGATCGCGCTGGCGCACGTGGTCAAGGTCAGCCAGGAGGACATCGAGCTGCTGTATCCGCAGCAGGATCCGTTCGCCATCGCCCGCAGCTGGCTGCAGCAGGGGCCGTCGCTGGTGGTGATGACCCTGGGCGGCGACGGCGCGGTGGCCTGGCGCGGCGACAGCGAAGCGCGCGTGCCCGGCCGCGTGGTGCAGGTGGTCGATACGGTCGGCGCCGGCGACAGCTTCCAGGCGGCGCTGCTGCAGCAGTTGCCCGACCCCGCCGCGCTGGCCGCGCTGGGCAGCGAGCCGGCCGCGCTGGAGCGCCTGCTGCAGTTCTGCGTGGCCGCCGCAGCGATCAACTGCACCCGCGCCGGCGCCAATCCGCCCAGCCTGGACGACGTGCGCGCCGCGCTCTGAGACCGGCCCACGGCATGCACGCGGCGCCCGCGGCCGGGTTGCCTATGATGGGCCGGCCGCCTGCGGCGACACATCCACCGGGAGACCTGCCTTGACCGACCTGTCCGAGATCGCCGTGCGCCTGGGGATCGCCGCCCTCGCCGGCGCGGCGATCGGGTTGAACCGCGACCTGCATGGCAAGCCGATCGGCATCCGCACGCTGGGCCTGGTCGGCCTGGCCACCGCGATGGTGGTGCTGCTGGCCGACCCGCTCGGCAAGGGCGGCTTCACCGATGCCGGCAGCCGCGTCATCCAGGGCATCCTCACCGGCATCGGTTTCCTCGGCGCCGGCGTCATCTATCACACCCAGAAACATGTGCGGGTGCATGGCCTGACCAGCGCCGCCTGCGTCTGGCTCACCGCCTGCGTCGGCATCATGTGCGGCGCCGGCCAGTGGCAGATCGTGGCGGTGTCGCTGGTCATCGCCTTCGTCATCCTGTTGTTCGGCGGCCGCGTCGAACGCGCCCTGCACGCACTCCTGGGCGGCAGGCCGGCGCATGACGCCACGCCGGATCAGTCGTCGGACAGCGGCCCGCACCAGCCCGGCAAATAGCTCGCCTCATTGCTCTTGGCGAGCGCGAGCGCGGTCTCCACGGAACGGGCGAAATCCTCCTTGACGTCGCGGCGCCGCAGCCGGCGGCGGAACAGGTCGGCCCACAGGAACTCGCTGAACGGCGTGGTGTCCTTGGCGTAGCCGCCCGCGCGGCGCACCTCGCCGGCGAGGCTGCGGTAGGGATCGTCCTTCAGGTCCGCGATCGACGTGGGCATGTCCTTGAACGGGCGGCGCTCGCCCTTGGCGTCGTAGGGATAGGCCCAGCGGCGATGATCCAGCACGCTCCACAGCGCGGCCTTGTCGACCATGCTGAGGTCGGCGATCACCGTGACCAGGATGTCCTCCACCCCTTCGTCGTGCAGTGCCCGCGCCAGATGGTGGTGATCGACCACGTAGTAGCGGCCGTCCGGTCCCAGCACCACCGGGATCATGTGCGTGCCGAGCATCTCGGCCTGCTTGTGCTTGGACGCGTGCGCGCGCCAGCGCTTGCGCTTCTCCTTCACCTCGCGCATGCCCACGGTCATCTGCGTGGGACGCAGGGACAGGATCGGAACGGGATGCAGCAGCGGTTCGCGGGGATCGGCCATGCTCAGTCTCCGTGGAAGTGCGCGCGCCGGCGGCAGGCGCGGCCGCCAGAGTGCCAGCGTCGTGCGCGTTCTGCACAGCGCCGCGGCACACGCGATCTTTCGGGAGCCAGGTGTTGCTCCCTCCCCTCCGGGAGAGGGGTTGGGGGTGAGGGTGCGACGGCCAGGGAACCTCTTCCCCCAGACACCTCCCTAGCGAACCGCCCCCTCATCCGCCCCTCCGGGGCACCTTCCCCCGAAAAGGGGGCCATGGTCCCGAAGGGAGAAGGAAGCAAGGGGCCGGGGGTGAGGGTACGGCCGCCATGGAGTCCTCTTCACAGACACGGCGTCCGCCTGCTCAAGCGCGCGCCGCCAGCGCCGATATCCAGTTCCTGAGCGCCAGCATGGGCGGCGCCTTGACCTGGGGAGGAGCCGGCTGGCATGTCGGATCAACGCGACGAGCCGCCGATCAGCGGACTGCGCAAGCTGCTGTCGCCACGTCGGCGCGATCCCGCGCCGACGACGGCCGCGGCGCTGCCGGCGCGCGCGCAGGGCCACGGCCATGGGCACAAGCACGGCCACGCGGCGCCGCCCGCGGAGGCGGCGACCGATCCGGCTGCCGCCACCGCCGCGCTGATCCGCCTGTTCCAGCAGGCGCACGAGCCGCAAGGCCTGCTCGGCGCCTTCGCCGACGGCATGGCCTCGCTGCACGGCGAACTGGGCGACATGGGCCGGCGCCTGCAGTCGGCGGCGAGCAGCGGCGACTGGCCCAGCTACGGCCGCGCACTGCGCCAGTTGATCGACAAGTACATCCGCACCATCGACGTCGAAGATCCGCTGGCCGGGCCCAGCGACAGCGAGCGCCTGCGCGACCTGCTGCGGCAGACCGTGGCCGGCGCGCTGGCGGCGCTGCTGCACACCCTGCCCGAACTGGCCGGCGAGGCCGAAGCCAGCGGCGAGGCATTGCGCCAGTGGCGTCCCGGGCAGCCGCTGGAGCCGGTGGCGCAGCAAGTGCGCGAGCTGTGCCACCAGATCGCGTTGCGCGCCAGCGACGGCCAGGAGCAGCAGGCGCTGTTGCTGAGCCTGTTCGACCTGCTGCTGGAGAACGTCGGCGAACTGCTCGACGACACCAGCTGGCTGCAGGGCCAGATCGCGGTGGTGCGCGACCTGATCGCCGGGCCGCTGGACCGCTACTCGATCGAGGAGGCGCGCGGCAGCCTGCGCGAGGTGATCTACAAACAGGGCCTGCTCAAGCAGGGCATCGCCGAATCCAAGGAGGCGATGAAGGACCTGATGCTGAGCTTCGTCGCGGACCTGGACGGCATGGCCGCCAGCACCGGCGAATTCCACGACCGCATCGCCGACTACTCGCAGACCATCCGCGACGCGCGCAGCATCGCCGACCTCAACCGCCTGCTGCAGGAAGTGCTGCAGGACACCGGCCACGTGCAGGAGCAGGCGCTGCGCGCGCGCGACCACCTGATCGCCGCACGCCAGGAGGTGGACGCGGCCGAGCAGCGCATCCTGCGCCTGGAGCAGGAACTGCAGGACGTCAGCGGCCTGGTGCGGGTCGACCAGCTCACCGGCGCGCTCAACCGCCGCGGCCTGGACGACCTGTTCGTGCGCGAACTGGTGCGCACCGAGCGCAGCGCGCAGCCACTGTGCGTGGCGATGCTGGACCTGGACGATTTCCGCAAGCTCAACGAGACCTACGGCCACCCCGGCGGCGACAGCGCCCTGCGCCACGTGGTGGAGGTGGCGCGCACCACCTTGCGCGCCAGCGATGCCGTCGCCCGCTTCGGCGGCGAGGAATTCGTGCTGCTAATGCCGGACTGCACGATCTTCGAGGCCAGTGCGGCGGTGACCCGCGTGCAGCGCGCCCTGGCCCAGCGCGCGGTGGTGCACGAAGACCAGCGCGTGTTCGTCAGCTTCAGCGCCGGCGTCGCCCTGCGCCAACCCGGCGAAGCGCAGGACGCGCTGATCCGCCGCGCCGACCGTGCGCTGTACGAGGCCAAGAAGGCCGGAAAGAATCGGGTGGTGTCGGCAGACTAGCGCCGGCTTTGCCGGCGCGGGATTGGGGAGTCGGGATTGGGGATTCGCAAAAGCGGGCGTGTGCGGCGCTGTTGCGAATACTGAATCTCCAATCCCGAATCCCTATTCCCGCACCTTCTTGATGCCCAGCACCACCGCCAGCACCACCGCGCCGGCCACGATTCCCACCACCGCATTCCCCAGCGCAAGCACTAGGCTGCACAGGCCGCCGGTCGGGGCGATCGCCTGGATGGCATGGTGCAGCGGGCCGATGCTGTGCACCAGGATGCCACCGCCGACCAGGAACATCGCCGCGGTGCCGGCGATCGACAGCGTGCGCATCAGCCACGGCGCCAGCCACAGGATGCCGCGGCCGATCGTCGCGGCGGCGGCGCCCTTGCGGCTCAGGTACAGGCCCAGGTCGTCGAGCTTGACGATGCCGGCGACCAGTCCGTAGACGCCGGCGGTCATCGCCAGTGCGATCGCCACCAGCACCGCGACCTGCTGCACGAACGGCACGCCGGCGACCACGCCCAGCGACAGCACGATGATCTCCGCCGAGAGGATGAAGTCGGTACGGATCGCGCCCTTGACCTTGTCCTTTTCCAGCGCGACCACGTCCACCTGCTGGTCGGCCAGCGCCTGCACCTGCTGCGCGTGACGTGCCGCATCCTCTTCCTTCGAATGCAGGAAGCGGTGCGCCAGCTTCTCCACGCCCTCGAAGCACAGGAACGCGCCGCCGATCATCATCAGCGGGGTGATCGCCCACGGCAGCCAGGCGCTGATCGCCAGCGCCGCCGGCACCAGGATCGCCTTGTTCAGCAGCGAGCCCTTGGCCACCGCCCACACCACCGGCAGTTCGCGGTCGGCGTTCACCCCGGTCACCTGCTGCGCGTTCAGCGCCAGGTCGTCGCCGAGCACGCCGGCGGTCTTCTTGGCCGCGACCTTGGTCAGCAGCGACACGTCGTCGAGCAGGGTGGCGATATCGTCGAGCAGGGTGAACAGGCTGGCGCCGGCCATGCGGGGATTCCATTCGGGGTGAGCGGCGATTCTCGCCGATTCCGCAGACCAGGTGCGTGAGCAGGCCGGCCTCAACCGCGCGTAACGCCGGCCCGGCTATGGTGCGCCACACCGCCGCACGGCCTGCACAGGACACCCGCATGGACCAGTTCCTCACCGCCCCCCGCGCCATCGTCGACGACGTCCTCGCGGCCGCGGCCATGCTGCAACCGCTGCTGCTGTCGGAAACAGGCAGCGGCACCCGCATCGTGCTGCAGGCCGAGCGCGATCCGCGCCAGGTCGCGGTGCTGTCCGGCGGTGGCGCCGGGCACGAACCGGCGCATGCCGGCTTCGTCGGCCCGGGCATGCTCAGCGGCGCCATCGCCGGCGACCTGTTCGCCTCGCCCGGCGTGGAAGCGGTGCTGGCGGCGATCCGCGCCTGCGCCGACGCGCCCGGCGTACTGCTGGTGATCAAGAACTACACCGGCGACCGGCTCAACTTCGGCCTGGCCGCCGAGCGCGCCCGTGCCGCGGGCATCGCCGTGGCCAGCGTACTGGTCGCCGACGACATTGCCCTGCCCGACGCGGCGCAGCCGCGCGGCATCGCCGGCACGGTGCTGGTGCACAAGTACGTGGGCCACCTGGCGCGCGAGGGCGTGCCGCTGGCCGAACTGGCGCAGCGCGGCCAGGCCTTCGCCGACCGCCTGCTGTCGCTGGGCATGGCGCTGTCCAGTTGCAGCGTACCCGGCCAGCAGGTCGGTCGCCGCGCGCCGGAACTGGGGCTGGGCATCCACAACGAGCCCGGGGCGCGGCCGGTGCAGCCGGGCACGGTGGAAGAGGCGCTGTCGCTGGTGCTGGACCCGCTGCTGGCGCAGGCCGATGCCCGCCTTGGCGCCGACGCGCCGCTGGTGCTGATGCTCAACGATCTCGGCGGCTGCTCGACGCAGGAACTGGGCGTGCTGACGCGGCTGGCGTTGCAGCGCATCGGCGTCGCACGAGTCGCGCTGATGCCGGTGCCGGCAGCGCTGATGACCTCGATGGACATGCACGGTTTCTCGATCACCCTCGCCCCGGCCGATGCCGACGTGCTGGCCGCACTGCAGGCGCCGGTGCAGACCCTGGGCTGGCCCGGCGTGCGTGTGCCGCATGCGGCGCAGACCTTTGCGCCGGCACTGAAGCGCGACCATGGCCACCGCGATGGCGCGCGCGATGCGCAGTGCGCAGCGGCCCTGGGCCGGGTGGCGCAGGCGCTGATCGCCGCGCAGGCCGAGCTGGACGCGCTGGATGCGCGCAGCGGCGATGGCGACGCCGGCAGCACCTTCGCCGCCGGCGCGCGCGCCCTGCGGCAGGCGCTGGACACCGATGCGCTGGCCACCGGCGACGCCGCCGCACTGGCGCGCGGCCTGGCGGCGACGATCGAACACAGCATGGGCGGCTCCAGTGGCGTGCTGCTGTCGATCCTGTTCACCACCGCTGCCGGTGCGCTGGCGGACGGCCGCGACTGGGTGCAGGCGCTGCAGGCCGGCGTGGCGCGGATGCAGCACTACGGCGGCGCGCAACGCGGCGACCGCACCCTGCTCGATGCGCTGCTGCCGGCACTGGACGCCCTGGCACAGGACGCCGACGTGGAGGCCGCCGCACGCGCCGCCCGCGCAGGCGCCGATGCCACCGCCCAGCTCACCCGTGCCGGTGCCGGCCGCGCCGCGGCGGTGCCGGCGGACGCACTGCGCGGCGTGATCGACCCCGGCGCCGAAGCGGTGGCGCGGGCGTTCGCAGCGTGGCGGTGAAGCGGCCGGTCGGGTCGGCCGATGCGGTGCGAGGCAGGTATGGGTCAATCGGGGCGGCAGGCGTGTTCGGGAATGCCCGTCGCGGCTGAAGCCGCTCGTACAAGGCTTGCGGCGAGCTGTCCGAGCGCACTGTGGGAGGGACTTCAGTCCCGACGCGCGCAAGCCAAAATCCCCAATTGCTTCGGAGCAACGCCCCGTCGCCCCACTACTCCGCCGACGCCGCCTCCAGCACCTGCGCCACCGTCTGCAGCGATCCGCGCACCGAGCCGGGCTGCAGCGTCAGCGGCTGGGTCTTGCCACGCACCACCACCTCCATGCGCTGCGGCACGCCCTGCGCGTTGCCGACGATGCGGTAGGTGGTGTCGCCACGCGCAAAGCTGAGCAGATGGCGGTCGGCGTCGTAGTCCATCGCCTCGCCCTGCGCGTCCGGATACAGCAGATCCACCCGCTGCTGCGCGCCGATCGCCGCATAGAACGGCTTGCTGCTGCTGCCGCCGTCGCCGACATTGGCGAACACCACGATGCGCTTGCCAGCCGGCGCCAGGCGGAACTCGAGCAGGATCTTGCGCTGACCCACCGCCGTCTCGCCTTCCTCGTCCCACAGGTAGTGCATGTCGGGCACGCGCTTGCCGGCACGGTCGCGGTACACCGTCTCCTGTGCCAGGCCCGGCCCGTCGCCGCGCGCGTCCTCGACCGTTTCGCTCTCCAACAGCGGCGCGCCATCGCGGATCGAGTATGTCGCGAACTGGTGCCAGCAGCAGCCGTCCTTGGTCATGGTGTGGAGTTCGCGCGCCTGCGCATCCACCTCGAACAGGCCGCAATTGCTCTGCGCCAGTTCGGTGAAACCGGGGCTGGCCTCGAAGCCGTCGGTGGTGCCCAGGTACACCTGGTAGGACGGGCCGTGATAGCAGCTGTTCTGCCCGTCCATCATCGCCAGGTCCTTGATCCCGTCGAAATTGAAATCGTCGTAGATCAGCACGCTCTGCTCGCCGTACGGCAGTTCGTGCACGTTGGCCTTGACCTTGCCGCTCTTCGCATCGGTGTCCACCACCAGCTCCGGCGAGGCCACCTCGAGCAGCGGCGTGGCATTGCCGCGGGCGAACACGCGCACGATGCCGGGACGGAACACCTCGCCGCTGTCCTCGATCTCCAAGGTGGCGCGGTAGCGATCGGAGAAGTCCTGCAAGTCGTAACGGCGGTGCGTGCTGGCGGCGAAGGCCTTGGCGTCGAAGTCGTCGCCGGCATACCGCTGGGTCTGCGTCGCGGCGGTCGCGGTCGACGACAACAGCACAAGCAGCAAGGCCAGGCGTGCACGTGCCGACAGCACACGGGCATGGCCAACGGCATGCGAGACGATGAAGGACATGGTGGCGTTCCTGGCAGCAGGCAGCGAAAGCCAAGGGTAAGGCCGGCCGTGGCGGCCGGCCAGAGGCCAGCGGACCTTGGCGCGTCAGAACAGCGCGCGTGCCAGCGCCCGCAGCGCCGTGCGCGCCTCGGTGGCGATGCCGCCGCCGTCCTCGCCCAGCCAGGCCGCCACGAGCAGCACCACGACCACCCCAGCCGCCAGCAGTGCGAGCCGACGCCACCTCATCGGCCGAGAGCCCTGCCGAACAGGCAAGGTGCCGGTGCAGCACGTCGCGTGGCTGGCGTCATCTGCCATCGGTCGACGCACCACGACCGTCCGTTGCATCCCTGCCCACTCACCGCCATCGCCACTCACCCTGCTGCACTGCGCGCTGTTCTCTGGCTCTCGTTGCGGGGCAGGATACGCCGTGGGTGCGTCGTCCCAGCAACGGCCGCCGCCGGGCTGGCCGCCAGCGCCGTCGCCGACCTTGCCGCCGGCACCACGCCCGCGCACCTGCGATCCACGACGCGCAGCGGGATTCACCACGCGACGACCCAGCCGTCGCCACACTCGATCACGCCCATCCTTGCCCGGAGCCCACCTTGAGCGCGACGCCCGACGCTGCGGCCACACCGCACGTGATCGGCGGCCTCAGCCGCCGTACCCAGATCCTGCGCCTGCTGCTGCGCTACCGCAGCTCCGGGGTGTTTTCCGGCATGGACATGGAGACCGCCCAGGGCGAGCACGAGCTGCCGCCGGAAGGTACGCCCGAACAGTTCGTCACCGACCTGGAGGCGCTCGGCCCGACCTTCGTCAAGCTCGGGCAGATGCTGTCCACGCGCCCGGACGTGGTACCGCCGGAGTTCGCCACCGCCCTGGAGCGGATGCAGGAGAACACCACGCCGATTCCGAGCGAACGCATCCGCGAGATCGTCGAGGCCGAGCTGGGCGTCGGCATCAACAAGGCCTTCTCCGCCTTCGACGACACCCCGCTGGGCAGCGCCTCGCTGGCGCAGGTGCACCGCGCCGCGCTGCGCGACGGCACCCCCGTGGCGATCAAGGTGCAGAAGCCAGAGGTCGCCGCGCAGGTGCGCGCGGACCTGGAGGTGCTGCGCAGCTTCGCCAGCGCCGCCGACAAGCTGACCGGGCTGGGCCGGCGCATCCGCTTCGCCGACTGGCTGGCCGAGTTCGGCAAGGCGCTGCTGGCCGAACTGAACTACGAGGCCGAGGCCGAGAACCTGGCGCGCTTCGGCGAGCACCTGCGCCCGTTCCCGCAGCTGTGGGTGCCGCAGCCGGTGTGGGACCTGAGCAGCCGCCGCGTGCTGACCATGCAGCTGGCCGAAGGCGTGCGCGTGGACAAGATCTCCGGGCTGCGCCGCACCGAGCAGCCGATGGACGACCTGGCCGCGGCGCTGGTGCGCGGCTACCTGGACCAGATGTTCGTGCACGGCGAGATCCACGCCGATCCGCATCCGGGCAACCTGCGCGTGCTCGCCGACGGGCGCCTGGCGATCTTCGACCTGGGCATGGTCGCGCACGTGCCGCCGAAGCTGCGCGAGCGCCTGCTCAAGCTGCTGTTCGCCGCGGTCGATGGCCGCGGCGAGGAAGTAGCCGAGGAAACCATCGCGCTGAGCACGCGCCTGGAGGACTTCGACGAGGAGCGCTACCAGCGCGAGACCGGGCAGATGATCGCCCGCTACGCGGCGCACGACGCCATGTCCGAAGGCCGGGTGGTGCTGGACCTGGTGCGCATCGCCACCGCCTACGGCCTGCGCACGCCGCCGGAGCTGAGCCTACTCGGCAAGACCCTGCTCAACCTGGAAGCGGTGTGCCGCGCGCTGTCGCCGCACCTGGACACGCGCGTGGTGGTCGAGGACCAGTTGCAGCACGTGATGCGCGCGCGCCTGAAGAAATCGCTGTCGGCGGCCAACCTGGCCAGCGAGGCGATGGAACTGCAGGCGCTGCTGCGCGAAGGCCCGCGCCGGCTCTCTGACATCCTCACCCTGGCCGCGGAGAACCGCCTGCAGGTGCGCGTGGCCGGGCTGGAGGAATCGCGGCTGATGGAGAGCCTGCAGAAGATCGCCAACCGCGTCGCCGCCGGCATCGTCACCGCCGCGCTGATCCTGGCCTCCACGCAGATGATGCGCATCGACACCGGCAGCAAGCTGTTCGGCTACCCCGCGATCGCGATGGTGCTGTTCCTGCTCGGCGTGATTCTGGGCCTGGGCATCGTGGTCAGCGCCGTGCTGTTCGACCGACGCATCCGCGCGCGCGAGGAACGCGGGAGGCGCTAGAAGCTGGGAGTGGGGAATCGGGAATGGGGAATCGCAGGAGCGGCTTCAGCTGCGACCTGCGGCGCCGACAGCTGGCGGCCGAAGCCGCTTCGCGCTCCACCACTCCCCGATCCGGCTACTCCCGCGGATCGCGTAAAAGCTTCACTTCCTGCGGCGACTCCAGGGCGATGCCCTCCTCGGCCAGGCGCTGCAGCAGGGCGAAGAACAGTTCGCTGCGGGTGCCGTAGGTCAGCCGCGGCGAGGCCACGTAGGCGAAGCTGTTGAGGGTGACGTGGCCGTTGGCGATGGAGTCGATGAACACCGACGGCGCCGGGTCGTCCAGCACGCCCGGGTGTGCCGCGTACAGCTCCAGCAGCAACGCGCGCAGCTTGGTCACGTCGGTGCCCAGCGAGACCGCGAACTGGATCTGCACCCGGCCCAGCGGCCCGGCCAGGGTCATGTTGCGCAGGGTCTTGGTGATCAGTTCGGAGTTGGGGACGATCAGGGTGGAGCGGTCGCCGACCTGGATCTCGGTGGCGCGCACGCTGATCCGGCGCACATCGCCTTCCTGGTCGCCGATCTTGATCCAGTCGCCGATCTTGACCGGGCGCTCGGCGAGCAGGATCAGGCCGGACACGAAGTTCTGGGTGATCGACTGCAGGCCGAAACCGATACCGACCGACAGCGCGCTGACCACCAGCGCGATCCGCTCCAGGCCGATGCCCAGCGCGGCCAGCGCCCACAACGCCGCCAGGATGATGCCGACATAGCGCGCCACCGTGCTGATCGAGTTGCGCGAGCCGTCGTCCAGTTCGGTCTTGGGCAGGTAGGTCTGGGTCAGCCAGCGATGCAGGTACTGCATGACGCCCAGGCCGAGCAGCAGCACCAGCACCGCGCGGGCGATCGCGCCCGGATACAGCACCACCTTGTCGCTGAGGCGGATGCCATCGGACAGCAGCGAGAACCAGTCCGAGACGATCGAGACGTTGGTGCCGAACGGCATCAACAGCGCGCCGACACCGATCAGCAACAGCACCACCCGTATCAGTGCCGAGGTCAGCACCCCGGCCTGCTCCAGACTGCTCGAGCGCACCCCGAACGCGCCATTGGCGGCGCGGCCGATGCGGCCTTCGCTGGCGAACAGCCACAACGCGAAGTCGTCGGCGAAGGTCATCAGCAGGCGGATCGCGCCGACGATCATGGTGATCCAGATGATCTGCCGGGTGATGAACAGGCCCAGGTGCAGATAGCCCAGCAGCGCCGCCAGCAGCGCCACCACCACCGCGACCTTGACCAGCACGCCGATCAACGCCAGCGCACCGCCGTGCTGCCCGGGCGGCGGCGGTTGCGCATTGGCCAGGGCCTGCGCCGCCGCTTCGGCGTACTGGCGCCGGCGCAGCCGCGACAGGCTGGTCAGGGTGGCCAGGATCAGCACGCCGTAGACCAGCGCGATCACCCCGTCGGCGGCGACGGTGGCCGAGTCGCTGGTGCGCGCGGCCTGGTTGATCACCAGCAGCATGCTGCTGAGCCAGGCCAGCGCCGCGGTGGCCCAGGTGTACTTGCGCAGGCGTCGCGCGGTGGCGTCGTCGATCGGGAACAGCCGCCAGCTCGGCTGGTTCGGCAGCAGCACGCTGGCGCCGAGCGAGCCCATGAAGGCCGCGGCGAAGCTGACCACCACGAAGCCGTTGAGCACTGCATCCAGGCGCTCCGGCACCGCATCGATGCTGCGCAGCGCCTCGGCCAGGGCCAGCGCGGCCAGGCCCGGGGTCAACGTGCCCAGCAGCAGGAACCAGATCGCCAGACCCGACCGGCGCAGGCGGCTGCCCGGCGCGCGCGACACCGCATAGCGCTTGCCCAGCCAGCGCAGCAGATAGCGCAGCGGGAACAGCAGGATCAGCGCGATGGCGATGCCGACGCCAAGCGCGCCGCTGCCATGCTCGGCGATCGCGTCCTGCAGCGACTGCATGCCGAGGGTGTACAGCGCCAGCAGCTTGGCCTGGTCGTCGGGGAAATCGGCGGCGATCTGCTTCCACAGCGCCGGCGACAGCGGCGACGGCGAGCGCAGCGACAGCTCCTGGCTGAAATGCTCGGCGCGCGCGCGTTCGATCTCGTCGGCCAGCTGCCGCGCCTCCACCACCATCAGCTTGCCGCGCTTGACGCCCGAGTCCAGGCTGTCGCGCTGCTTGGTCAGCGCCCTGCGCTGCGCGGCGATGTCGGGGGAGTCGCCGGTGGCGGCGGGACCGAGCTGCTGCAGGCGTGCCTCCACCTGGGCCAGCTGCGGCGCCAGGGCGTCGACCGCGGTCTGCGCATCGTTGGAGGCGTCCGAGACCTGCGTGACCAGGTCCTGGAAGGCGGTCTGGTTGCCGGCATCCACTTCCTTGCCGCGCGCGTCCTTCAGCGACTTTGCGGCGTTGTCCAGCAGGGTCTGCGGGTCCGGCGGCGCGTCGGCGGCGTCCTGCGGCTGCGCAGAGGCCACCGCCGCGCACAGCCACAACAGCAGCAGGGCGTAACGCAACAGGGAAGATGGAGACGCGGAACGGGGCAGCAGGCGCACGCAGGGACCGGCACGGGCAAGCGCGGACCACCGCGCGTGCGGCGCACTATACGGCGCGGTGCTTGAACCGGGCCAGCGGCGGGCGCGGTCACGCGTGCCGTGTGGGCGCGCCGGTGCCTGCGCCGGCTGCCTGTCGCGACCGAAGCGCGCCGCTCCTACGACGGCAGGCGGGTCGCCACGACCGATACCCGGTTCACCGCGCGTCCGTCGTCAGCACGATCTTGCCGATATGCGCGCTGGACTCCATCAGCGCATGCGCCTGCGCCGCCTCCTGCAGCGGGAAGCAGCGGTCCACCTGCGGCTTGATGCGACCCTCGGCCAGCAACGGCCACACCCGCTCCTCCAGTTCGCGCGCGATCGCCGCCTTTTCCATCACCGAGCGCGGACGCAGGGTCGAGCCGGTATGGGTCAGCCGCTTGGCCAGCAGCGGCATCAAGTCCAGTTCGCGCACCTTGCCCTGCTGGATGCCGATCTGCACGATGCGTCCGTCCAGCGCCGCGGCCTGGTAGTTGCGCGCCAGGTAGTCGCCGCCGATCAGGTCCACGATCACGTCGGCGCCGCGGCCCTCGGTGAGGCGCTTGGTCTCGGCGACGAAGTCCTCCTCGCGATACAGGATGGCCGCCTCCGCGCCCAGCGCCAGGCTGGCCGCGCGCTTGTCGGCCGAGCCCACGGTGCTGATCACCCGCGCACCGAAGGCGCGTCCGAGCAGTGTGGCGACGCTGCCGATGCCGGAGGTGCCGCCGTGCACCAGCAGGGTCTCGCCGGACTGCAGACGGCCGCGCTGGAACACGTTGGTCCACACGGTGAAGAAGGTTTCCGGCACCGCCGCGGCCTCGGTCAGGCTCAGCGCCGCCGGCACCGGCAGGGCGTTGCGCTCGTGCACCACCGCGTATTCGGCATAGCCGCCGCCGGCGACCAGCGCGCAGACCTGGTCGCCCAGCCGGTAGCGCTCCACGCCCTCGCCCAGGCCGACCACCTCGCCGGCGAACTCCAGCCCCGGCAGCGGCGAGGCGCCCGGCGGCGGCGGATAGCTGCCCTGGCGCTGCATCACGTCGGGACGGTTGACGCCGGCCGCAGCCACCCGCACCAGCAGTTCGCCGCGCCCGGGGTGCGGTAGCGGCACGCGCACCGGCACCAGCACCTCGGGCGCACCGGGCTGGCGGATCTCGATCGCGGTCATGGTGTCGGGCAACGCGGCGGCGTGGGTCGGGGACATGGTGGGGTCCTGGCAAAGAGCGCGGCGCACGCAGGCGCAGACGCGTGGGGGAACCGCGATGATCGACCTTCCGCGCTGAGGGGTCCGTGACGGCGGGCGATGTTCGCGATGAAGTGCACGAAAGACCTGCCTGGTCCTCTCAGGCCGTCTGCAGTCGGGACGGAAGTCCCTCCCACAGTGCACCCGGCGGGCTCGCCGCACGCCCCTGTGGGAGCGACTTCAGTCGCGACGCGCGTGACGATGACCGCCAGTCACTTCCAACGCCAACGGTGTCGAGGCGTAACGCTCCGCTCACGCAAGCGCTCAAGGTAGGCGGCGCCTACTCGCCCACTGGCGCCGCCTGCGCCGGCCACTCGGTCATCGCCGGCACGGCAGCCTCGACCCGCTGCAGATCCAGCCGCGCCTGCAGCGCCGGCAGGGCGATCGCCAGCGGGCAGCGCAGACGGCCGCCGCAGCCGGGCAGCGGCCAGCGCCGCTCGCGCAGGCTGCGACCGTCGAAGCGGTTGGCCCGCAGCGCCGGCAAGGTCGGCACCACGCTGCGCAGTTGCAGGAAGTCCTGGCCGTCCTGCCGCACCAGGTCCAGCAGCAGCGCACCGCCGGGCGGATACACGTCCGGCTGGCCGCGCACGATGGGATCGATGCCGAACAGGCCGGCCAGATGCGCCAGGTTGGTGTCGTGGCCGAGCAGCACCAGCGCGCGCGTGTCCGCCGGCGCCAGCGGCGCCACCGCCGGGGTCTGCCCGGCCGCGGCCTGCAGCGTCGCCAGCAGATGCGCGAGCAGGTTGGAGCCGCCGGCACGCGCCGCCGGCAGCGCCCGCTTGCTGTAGGCGAAGGAGGCGCTGTGCAGGCCGATCAGCCGCTGCAGCGCTGCGGCATCGGCGCGCCCCCAGGCCACCTGCGGCAACGGCAGGTCCTGCGCGTATTCCAGCATCAGGTTCTCGGCCAGGCTGCCGGCGGTCTTCAAGACCTTGGCCGCCTGCGCCGGATCCTGCAGCCGCTGCGGATCGTCCAGGCGCGGCGACTCCTGCGCAGCGCAGGTCGACCCCGCACAGCCGGACAGCACCCGCTGCAGCGCCCGCAGCCGGCCGCGCGTGGCCGCGTCCAAGTGCAGCGGCGGCGCGGGTGCATCGTCGTCCTTGTCCTCGTCCTTGCCGAAATGGAACAGCGGATTGTTCTGCGTCGTCGGCAATGCGAGGTAATGCGCCTGGCACCCCGGCAGCAGTCCTTCGGTGAAGGCCGCCGCGCTATCGTGGTTGCGCGGCGTGCTGTCGGCGATCACTACCGCGCCGGACCCGGCGCAGTCCGGCGCCAGCGCCGCCGTGGACAGCCAGCGCTGCCGGTAGCGCGCACCCAGCGCCTGCATGCCGGCGGCACCGTGCGCCGTGAGCTGGCCGGGCGCCACCGGCCATTGCGGCCAGGGTTGCGTGGCGTACCTGGCCAGGTCGTCTGGCGATTGCGTCGGTGCGCGCACGCCGTGGCGCATCACCACGATCGTCAGGCGTACCTCCGCCGCGTTCGATGCCGCGGCAGGCTTGGGCGATGCGACCGCCGACCAGGCGGCGCTGGCGACGCACAGCAACGCAGCCACGCGCCATGCACTGCGCACGCGTGCGAATCGGAAAGCGAACATGGCCGGCCTCAGAACTTCAGCGACAGATCGAGGAACACGCCGCGCCCGGCCAGGCCGAAGTACAGCGGCTGGTTGTCGGAAGAGCGGGTGCCGGCGTAGCCGATCAGCGCATGCCGGTTCAGCAGGTTGTTGACGTCCATGCTGATCGAGTAGCCCTTCAGGCCGTAGGGCCCGTGCGTGCTGCGGTAACCCAGCGCCGCATCCAGGCTGGCGTAGCCGCCCAGGCGCTGGTCGTTGCCGAACACCGTGGTGCCATTGGCCGCGGTGCTGTTGTCCACGCCGTACTGCGCGCCCACCACCTTCTCCATCAGCGAACCGAAGTAGCCGGTGCCGCTGTTGTACAGCAGGCCCAGGGCGGCGGTCACCCGCGGCGTGCCGGCGACCTGGGTGCTGCTGTGCTTGTAGGTGGCGTCGTTGTAGCTGGCGTTGGCGTACAGGCTCAGGATCGGCGTCAGCGCGTAGGTGGCCTCGGCCTCGGCGCCCCTGTACACCGCACCGCCGCCGTTGACGAAGGCGCTCTCGGTGCCGCTGTCGGTGTTGATCAGGGTCTGGCTGATGTAGTTGCTGAAGTCGATGTAGTAGACGTCGGCGCCGAAGGTCAGGCCGCGCGCGGCATAGCTGGTGCCGAGCTGGTAGTTGCTGGTCAGCTCCGGGCGCAGGCCACGGGCGCCGTTGAGTTCGATCACGTCGATCGGCGGCGCCAGGAAGCCGCGCGCGGCCTGCACATAGCCGCTCCAGTGCTCGTTGAAGCTCTGGTGCAGGCTCAGCGACGGCAGCGTGGCGTCGTAGCTGGCGTCGCTGTGTGCTGGCGCCGGCGGGGTGCTCTTGTTGAGTTCGGCATCGAGCTGGCGCTGCACCCGCGCGTAGCGCAGGCCCGGGCTGAGGGTCAGGCTGTCGCTGAGCTTCCAGTCGTACTGCAGGTACGGCTGCAGGGTGTCGGTGCGGTCGTGCAGGTTGTAGTTGTACAGCGGGCCGTACTTGGTGCCGCTGGCCGCGCCGGTCGTCATGTCCACCGGCAACTGCTGGCGCTCGTCGAGGTTGCGCTCCACCCACACGCCGGTCTGCAACTGGCCCGGTCCCAGGTCGCGGGCCAGCCGCAGCACATCGCCGAAGGCGCGGAAGTCGTTGTCCGAGAGCTTGCCCGGCACGTCCTTGGCGGCCTTGGACAGCTTCTTGCCAGTCGCGCTGTAGAAGGTCACGCCGTTGTCGGCAGCGCTCTCGCTGGTGGGGATGCTGGTCTTGGAAGCGGTGTGGTCGAAGCTGTTGTAGTAGACCTTGTTGTCCAGGTCCCACTCGCCCAGGCGCGTGCTCAGGCCCAGGTAGGTGAAGCTGGAGTAGTAGGCGGCGGCGTTGTAGCCGGTGTAGTTCTGCAGGGTCGGATCGTTGCCCAGGCCGTAGCGCCAGCCATGCTGCGCGATCTGCGCGCGGGTGGCGCCCTGCACGGTGTTCTGGTGCTCCTGGTTGTAGCTGCTGACGAAGGTCAGCGTGGTCGCCTCGCCCAGATCGGTGACGGTCTTGAGGAAGGCGTGCTCGCGGCGGTCATCGGTGCCCTTGAGGTACGTGTCGCTGGCTTCCTTGGACAGGTCCGCGAACAGGCGCGTGTTGCCGATGTGCTCGTCGGCGCTGACGCCGCCGGCCCAGGTGTTCCAGCTGCCGCCGGTGCCGTACACGGTCACGCCGTCCACTTGGCTGGGGTTGCGCGTGCGCAGCGCCAGGGTGCCGCCGAAGGTTGCGTTACCGATGGTGGCGCCGCCGCCGGGGCCGCGGTCGATCTCGGCCTGGCCGAGCACGTGATTGTTGAAGTAGGCCGAGGTGGTGTGGTGCAGGTCGCTGGCATCGCCGAAGGGAATGCCGTCGAAGGTGATGTTGAACTGGCCGTCCTGGAAGCCGCGGATGCTGACGCCTTCGTTCTTGCCCAGGCCCGGACCTTCCGGCGAAGTAGTGACCACGCTGGGCGCGTACTTGATGATGTCGTCGTAGTTCGAGTTCAGGCGCAGGCCGTCGCGGATGAAGCGCTCGTCGATCACCGAGGTCGGCTGGCTCGCCTCCAGCGGCGCGGCGCTGGGCGCCAGCGTGTCGACGCTGTTGGCGGTGACGTTGATCGGCGCCAGTTCGCGCGGGCCGTCGTGTTCGCCGTCGGCCTCGACATGCGCCGGAGCGGCGCTGCGCGGCGCCCGTGGGGCGGCGACCGGCGCGGCGGCGACGCTGCTGCGCACGATGGCGACCGAGCCGGGCGTCAGCATGCGGTAGTCCAGGCCGGTGCCGGCTAGCAAGGCATGCAACTGCTGCGGCGGCGCCAGGCCGGCCGGGGCACCGCTGCTGCGCAGGCCTTCGGCCAGCGCCGGGTCGTACATCAGTTGCAGCCCGCTGCTGCGCGCGAACTGGTCCAGCGCCTGCGCCAGCGGCATGGGCGCGATGGCCGAGGCGGAGGCGGCGGGCGCCGACCAGGCCGGCAACGAGGACGTGCAGCCCAACAGCAGGGCGATGGAGACGACGAGAGGCTTGCGCATGACGATCACACCGGAGGGGAGGAAGGGCGGGCCCGCGCGTGCTGCGCGACGGCCATGCTTCCTAGGAGTGCCCCGGTGCGCCGTGCGGCTACCGTCGATTGCATGAATTTTTTCTTACAGCGGGGCCGGTGCGTGGCGGATGGTCACCGCGTGCGCATCGCGCTGCACCTGCACGTCCGGCAGGCTGCCGAGATAGGCGACGAAGGCCTCCGGATCGCGCAGGTGGAACACCCCGCTGACCCGCCGCGCCGCCAGCGCCGGGTCGGCGATGCGCAGCGGCTGCGTGGTGTAGGCGTTGAACAGACGCGCCACTTCGCCCAGGCTGCGATCGTGCACGCCGACCTGCGCCGGCAGCCAGGCGGTGGCGTCGGCGATGTCGGCGTGGTCGCGCCGCGCCAGCACGCGGCCCTGCGCATCCAGCCGCGCCTGCTGGCCGCGGCCCAGGTCGGCCAGCGTCGTCCCCTCCGACGGCAGGTCGCCTCGGTGCCACCACGCCGGGGTATCGCGCGACACCTGCACCCGCCCCTGCAGCACGGTGACGCGGGCGCCGCCGGCCTGCGGGTCGACCCCGAACACGGTGCCGACGTCGCGCAGCACCAGCGCGCCGACGCTGACCCGCAGCGGCCGCGCCGGATCGTGGCCGAGATCGAACACCGCCTTGCCGCGCAGCAGGGCGATGTCGCGACGCTGCGTGCCGTAGCGCACCGCGATCGCGCCACCGCGCTCCAGTTGCACCACGCTGCCGTCGTCCAGCGCGACGCTGCGCGGCGCGTCCGCTGGCGCTGCGTACACCGTCGCCGGCACCTGCTCCGGCGCGCTCAGGCGCAGCGCCACACCCGCGGCGGCCAGCGCGAGCACGGCGGCGGCCGCCAGCGGCCAGCGCCTGCGCCTGCGCCTGCGCCGTGGCAGGACACGCCGCGGGTGGGGCACCGACGTCGGCGTGTCCACATCCGGGCGCAACGGCACCACCACCGCCCCGCTGCGCAAGGCATGCGCGCGCAGCTGCGCACTGCTGGCCTGCTGCGCCTGCGCCGCGGACGGCAGGTCGCCGTGCATCCGCGCGATGTCGAAATAGGCGGCCACGTGCGCCGGCGAGTGCCGCAGCCAGGCCAGGAACTCGGCCTGCCGCGCCGGCGGCAGCGCGGTCTCGCGCTGCGCCAGGTACCAGTCCGCGGCCGCCTCGGCGACGCGCTGCGCATCCTCACGCATAGCGCGCCATGCCCTGCCGGCACACCGCCAGGCCTTTGATGATGTATTTCTTGACCATGTGGCTGGAGATCTGCAGTTGCTCGGCGATTTCCTGGTAGCCCAGTTCGTCGCGGTAGCGCAGCGTCATCGCCGCGCGACACTTCGGCGGCAGCCGTGCCATCAGCTCGGCCAGGCGCTGCCGGCGTTGCGCGCGGTGCACCTGCGCATCGGCCTCGCAGGGCACCGCCAGCCGCTCCAGCACATCGTCCAGGCAGGTGTCGCGCTGGCTGTTGCGCTGGTGCAGCAGCGCGTGCTCACGCATCAGGTTGGCAGCGATGGTGAACAGGTAGGCTTCGGGATTGGCGATCTCCGGCGCGTGCGCCTCGCTGCGCTGCAGCCGCAGCCACACTTCCTGCAGCAGGTCGTCGGCATCCCAGGCCGCGGCGCGGCGCTTGCGGAAATAGCGGCTCAGCGACGGCCGCCATTGCAGGAACAGCCGCGACAACGCCGGCAGGGGTTCGGAACGCACCAGCCACTCGCAGTACCGGCGCCATCGGCGGCCGGCGGATTCGGAAAGGCTGCGATGCTGGTCCTCGGCGATGACAGTCCGATGACGTACCGGTCGTGCGGGCGCGGAGGAGCGGTTGCGCCCCAGCAGGCATTCAGTGCATGCCGCTGACTGCCGGTTTCGCTCGCTCGGCGCATGCGACGCGGCCGGTCACCGCGCCTGCACCATCGCCACGGACGCGGCGGCGGCGCGTCCCAGCGTTTCCCGTGCGGGACAGGATGTCTCTCGAAGCGGCCTTCCGTTCCGTGGGCATCGCCCCATATCGTGAAGATTGCCGCCTCCAACCTTGGGCGGCGTTCGCATGAAGGATCTCTCCATGACCGACCCCATCGTCCAGATCAAGCCGCTCGGCTTCCCTTGGGACACGATCGACCCGTTCCTGTTCTGCGTCTACCACGACGATGCCTACCCCGCCGGCAACGGCGCGATGGGGCCGGCGGCGTCCCTGCACGGCCGCGCCATCGGCCAGGACTTCAGCCGCAAGGACGGCTGGAGCATGTATCACGGCGAAGAGATTCCCGGCTTTCCCGGCCATCCGCACCGTGGCTTCGAGACCGTGACCATCGTGCGCAAGGGCCTGATCGATCATGCCGACTCGCTCGGTGCGGCGGCGCGCTTCGGCGCCGGCGACGTGCAGTGGGTGACGGCCGGCGCGGGCATCGTCCATTCGGAGATGTTCCCGCTGCTGGACACGGCCGCACCCAACCCGCTGGAGTTGTTCCAGATCTGGCTCAACCTGCCGGCGCGCAACAAGCTGGCTGCGCCGCACTTCACCATGTTCTGGTCGGAAGACCTGCCGCGCTTCACCGCCACCGACGATGCCGGCCGCACCACCGAGGTGGCCTGCGTGGCCGGCCGCATCGGCCCGGTCGACGCCGCGCCAGGCAGCGCCGGCGGCCCGCTCGCGCCGCCACCGGATTCATGGGCCGCGCAGGACGATGCCGATGTGGCCATCTGGACGATCCGCATGGCACCCGGCGCACGCTGGACCCTGCCCGCCGCGCAAGGCCGCGGCACGCGCCGCAGCCTGTACTTCTTCAAGGGCGCAGCGGTGACGGTGGGCGGGCGCCCGGTGACCCGCCACGCGGCGATCGAGTTGCGCGCCGATCAGGCGGTCGAGTTGGTCAATGGCGACGGCGAGGCGAGCGAGTTCCTGGTGCTGCAAGGCCGACCGATCGCCGAACCGGTGGCGCAACACGGTCCGTTCGTGATGAACACGCAGGCCGAGATCGCCCAGGCCATGGCCGACTATCGCCGCACCCAGTTCGGCGGCTGGCCATGGCGGGACGAGGCGCCGGTGCACGGCAGCGACCCGACCCGTTTCGCGCGACATCCGGATGGGCGCGAGGAGCGGCCGGCGTCGCACGCGGTCGCCGTCGACGGCTAGGGCGTGTCGCCGATGCGAGAGGACGCCGCGTTCCCAGCCTCGTACATACCAATTCTGCGAGTCGCTTGGCGCCGTCCCCTCACCCCAATCCCCGCTCCGCGCCCCGGCCCGCGCTTGCGGCGCGGGCGCTCCAGGGTGCGCGCGCCAGTGGCGCAGGCCGCACCCTGTCGCCCCAACGGGAGAGGGGCTAGGTGCTCAGTAGCGCGCCGAGGCCAGCGCCTGCGCGCGCTCCAGTTGCTCGGCGATGCGCTTGCGCGCCTGCTGCAGTTCCTGGCGGGTGGCGTCTTCCTTGGCCGCCGGCACCAGCTCGGCATCGATCACCGACAGCGCGTCGGAGTACTGCCGCACCACTGCCGCCGCGTAGGCGTTCATGTAGGCGGAGTCGTCCTTCTCATCGCTCAGCGCCTGCAGTTGCGCGCGGCCCTTGGCCACCTGCGCGGCGATCTTCTCCGCATCGCCGGGGCCGCCCTTGCCGGCCGTGGCCGGGTCGGCATCGTGGTGCACGGCGATGGTCTCGCGGGCGAAGTCGGCCACGGTCTTGCTGACGTTGCGCGACAGCGCCTGCTTGGACAGCGCCACCACGTTGCCCTCCAACACCTGCAGCATCGCCTTGGCCGAGGCGTCGCCGCCGATCGGTGCGCGTCCGCTTTCGCCACCCACCGGCGCGGCGGTGGGCTCCGGCGAGGTGGCCGGTGCGGTGCGCGAGGCCTGGTCGCCGGGCTTGCCGCAGCCGCTCAGCGCCACGGCGGTGAGCGCGGCGAGCAGGGACAGACGGACGGGATGAAGAGGTGAGGTCATGAAGCGCTCCTGGTTGGTCTGCGTTCCACCATGCCCAGCCAGCGCGCAAACCTGCGTGAATCGGCGGCGGCTGGCCGTAACGCAAGGCGCGATCGCGCGCACCAGGCGCGCCCTGCAGAGTCGCAACGCGGCAGATGCTCACTGCGATCCGTGATCGCCGCCAGGCCGGCCCCGATGCCGGAGCCGGCCTGGTGCGACCGGCTCCGGACACGGCTCAGCCGCAGCAGTAGCAGACCAGTGGCTTTCCGGGCCCGCCCGGCCCCAATTCGCCGCCGAACGGTGCGCACTCCTGCTGGCAGGCCCAGGCGCTGCAGGCCGCCTCCTTCTCGATGCCGTCGCCGGCGGTCGCCTGCACCGCGCCGAAGCCCATGCTGGCCAGGAACACGGCCGCAAGCATCCCGTTGCGTAACGCTGTCCAACGCTGTTTCATGGCTTACTCCTCGATGGTTGCCAAGGCCGGCGGCGCATCCGTGCGACGCACTGCGGCCATCAGGTCCTGCATCCGCTCCGTGGTCTCGAAAACGCCGACGCGCGCATAGCGCACGCGTCCTTCGTGGTCCAGCGCCAGCAGCGTCGGCACGTTGCGCGCGCGGAACAGCATCAGTGCGCGGCGGTCGGTCAGCGTGGTCACCGGAAACGTAAAGCCGTGCTCGGCGGCGTAGTGCTGCGCCTGCGCGGGGCTGCACTGGCACACGCCCAGCACCTGCACGTCGGGCTGCTGCGCGGCCAGACGCTGCGCGGCCTGCACCATCTGCGGCGCCGAGCGCTTGCAGTACGGGCAGGTGGTGGTGAAGAAGAACAGGACCTGCCGCTCGGCCGCCGGCTCACCCAGCGTCAGCGGCGCACCGTCCAAGGTGGTAGCGGCGATGCGCGGCACATACATGCCCAAATACGGCTCGGTGGTGCGGGTGACGAACCAGCGCCGTTCCTCGCGCAGACCGCGGTTCTGCCAGGCCAGCACCAGCACCAACGCGCATGCCGCCAGCACCGCCAACCAACTCCAGGGAAACCGCCGTGCCATGCCGTGTGTCCATGTCGCCGTGTTCCCTGCAGGCTGCGCAGCGGTGGCGCACAGGTCAACGCTTTGCGCGCACGCGCAGCGACTGCGTGATCAGGCTGGGGATCGAGTCACGTGCACCGTGGGCGCGCATTCCAGCGGTGTGGCGCACATGTGGTCATGCAGCGCAGGCGCAGGCATTCGCTGACCTTGCCGCGTGCTCGGCGCGTGCAGCGCGAGAACAGCGGCACGGGGGATGCTGCGCGTGGTCGACGCACCGGTGGCGGCACGTCAGTGAGGCCTCCCGAGCGCTGTACGTCGCAGACGGGTCAGGCGGCCTACCCTGCGTTAAGCCGCGCCACGAAGTGGCGCCGGCTTGGATCGATTGTTAGGCAGCAGCCCTTGATCTGCAGTAGGAACGGTTGCCAACCTTCTTGTGTTCAAGCACGCCTTGATCTTCGAGCACCCTGGCGAGGATGGCGAACAGCCAGCCCTTCGGGCCGTACTGCCGTCCTTGCTGCGGCGTGGCGACAAAGTTGAGCTCCAGGGCGTCTTTGACGTGAACCGTGGGAACCCATCGTTCGACGTAGTCCGCCTCACAGCTGCGCACAAAGGCGATGAGCTCATCAGCAGCCGCTTCGATGTGCGCGTGAATTTTCTTCTTATGAGCCACGATAGCCTCGTTCTCCGTGCTGCCTAACACCTGAGTTAATCTACATAGCGAGACGGCATCGTCTTGGACGAATTGTTAGGGTGCACCATTGGGATACCACGCTTCCAAGCCGGTGACTGCCCAGCCGTCTCGGCCGCCAGGACCGCAGCTAGCCACCGAATAGTTGTCATAGTTAATGCTCATTTTACAGTTGAACGCTGGCTCGTTCGCGTAGCGGATCTGCAACAGGTGGACTTCGTCTGGCCCGCATACCACCGGCGTAGCCACACCGCGCACGCTCTTGCCACCGACAACTCTGACCAACTGGTAGTGGCTTCCAACCCGCTGTACGCGCAGGGTGCCGGAGTAGAGCTTTCCGGTGCGACGCTGCTGGCCGATCACGTGGTAGTCCTCATCAACCTGAAATTTGGCAAACTCCGGCTGGACCGGGGTGCAGAGCCCGCGGAAAGCCGGCGGCGGCATAGGTGGCGTACTAGTCGCCATCTGCATCAAGAGCGAAAGAATCATGTGTGTGCCCTAACGCCAGAATTAAGCCGAGCCAATAGACAGATTCGGGCTGAGTGAATTGTTAGCCCTCAACCGCATTGGCTGGGATGATGGCTGCCAATTGCTGCTCAATGTCTAAGCCGTACGCAGCAGCAAGTGCCGCGATGTGCACACCGAAAACTCCCCGAAGCTCGCCGAGTGCACCGATGAAGACCCAGCTAGCGTAGTGACCATGGCTTGAGCCATGACGAACAATGACACCATTGTCTGCTTGCACCGTCTCAAGGAACTTGCGGCACGCAGCCCGCATGGCTGAGAGTGCTTGGGCAATTGAGCCGTCAGGTGGTAGCGAGCCCAACTCATTGGTCAGGAAGCGGCGAATCTCCAAGACGGAGTGAATGCAGTGCTCTGGCAATTCTGCCTCGCTGGGGACATACAGAACACGCCGGTCCTCTAGATATGCAATGACTCGGCGAGCAATAGCCCGATCGCTTTCTGGCGGGTTCCAGGACATGCCGAACACCGGGCTGCTGATGCCTGTAAGGCGACTTGCGATCTCTCGAAATTTCATCACTGTGAACCCTAACACTTGAGCTATGCCGACCCGCGAAGCGGCGTCGGCTCGGACGTATTGTTAAGCGGCACAGCCTCTGAATCAGAGATTCTAAGTGAACAATAGCTGCGCACCGTGATTTCCTGGCAGCCCAGACTGTGCAACTTTTTTCGGCAGGATGTGAGTTCTAACTGCCAGCCAAGCTGCTGCTCCACGAAGGAATCGGCATGCGCCGCACGCCCGCTCAAGCACCGCTTCGACTCGGGAAAGACGATCTCCGCGAGGCTGAGCTTTAACTGCTGCTCCGAAGCGAGAGACGCGACGAGCTCTGCGTGCGAAAGCTCGAAGCGATCCGATGAGCCTCCATCGATCCTGGCCGCCGGCGCAACTTTCGCCGAAACCACGGAGAGCGCGATGCAAGTCGAACCCCATGCGTGTGCGATGTCCATATGCTGACTAACGCCTGAATTAAGCCAAGCCGCGGAGCGGCTTGGGCTTGAATAAATTGTTAGACAGCACCGCGACCAACCTTGTCTGCGTAGATGCGAACAGCGTTGTGATGCTTGTACACAAGGAACGCCATGAGGAGGGACGCCGCAAGGAAAGCCAATGCCGCTATAACGGACATATGCCAGATAAGCGAAACAATGCTAACAAGCAGCAGGAGCATGCCTAGTAGTGCAAACGAAACTGCAACAAGCGAGCCCTTTGGGCTATTGAAGTGCCCGTAGGAATCCTTGCCGCAGAACATGTAGGACTCAACATACTGCCAGGCAACAATCCAAACAGGGATGGCAAAGACAGCCATATAGAGCGCGACGACAAGAGCAGTGCTATCGAGTTTTGTTTGGAGCAGAAGAAGGATGACACCTAGGGAAATGCTCCCCCCACCAATAGCGGAGGAACGCATACGATCTAGAGTACTCTCAGTCAGGCGATCAGTGACAGATTGCATGCCCTTGGAATACAACGAATTGAAGTCAGATTGATCTGTCATGGTGTCTAACACCTGAGTTAAGCCGCGCCGCGAAGCGGCATCGGCTTGAATGAATGTTTGGGCTGTAGTGCAAGGATATGCCAACGCATGGGCTATGCTCCCCAGCACCGCCACCGAGCGTTTAGCATGCCACGGATCGCAGTCTCGGGGCTTACGTCCTCTGCTCGCTTACTGCACGCCGCGATGGCACCCCAGCCTCCGAACCGCCAGCATCACGGCACCTACGCCAACGCCGCACTGATCTGCGCCGCCGCATCGCACACCGCGCGCATCGCCGCCTGCGCGTCGATCGGTTGCGGGCGACGTTCGATGAAGGGCACGGTCAGGGTGTAGCGAGCGACGCCGTGCTGCAGGATCGGCGCGGTGAGGTCGATCACCCCGACCACCGCCTCGCTGGGGTGGATGCTGTATCCCAGCGCGTGCACTTCCTGCGCCGCGGCCAGGAACGCAGCGCGGTCGTAGGCCACCTCGCTGGCATCCAGACGCTGCAGCAACTGCGCCTGCGCATCGGCCGGCTGGAACGCGAACAGCACCAGGCCGGAGGTGGAATGCGCGAACGGGCGGCGGTGGCCGGGGCGCACCACCAGGCCGAGGTCGCTGGGCACGTCCATCTGCGCGATGACCACGATCTGGTCGTCCGACGGCGCCACCAGGTGGCAGGGCTGGCGGATCGCGTCGGCCAGCGCGCGCATCACCGGCAGCGCCACCTCGGTGACGTTCTGCACCCGCGGCTGCTGCATGCCGAGCATGAACAGGCGGTTGGTCAGCGTGTAGCCGCCCTCGCCCGCGGTGCGGGTCAGGTAGCCGCGCTCTTCCAGCACCTGCAGCATGCGGAAGATCTCGCCGCGCGAGCGACCGATGCCCTGCGAGATCTCGCCCATGCTCATCGGCCGCCCGTCGCGCGCCAGCAGCTCCAGGATGTCCAGCCCCTTGTCCAGGGCGGGCGCGCGGTACTTGGGCAAGGGGGTGGTCATTCCGTCGAGGACCCGGCAGCAGGTGAAGAGGACTAGGGTACAGGGAGGCCGCGCCGGCTCGCACCGCCTGGGACCCCGCAGCCCACGCGTCGATGCTGCATCGCAATCCACATATGAACTCAAATTTTATATTTGCATGGCACTCGCCAGCGCAGTACGCTCCGCCAACAATCCGAACGCGACGCGGCACACCTTGGGAGGGGTAGGCGGCAATGCACTACAGCAGCGAATCCGCCACACCGGCGTCCGCCAGTCTCACCCGGACCGCGCTTGCGCCGTTGGTCCTGATCGTCAGCCTGTTCTTCCTCTGGGGCATGGCGAACAACCTCAACGACATCCTGATCAAGCAGTTCAAGAAGGCCTTCGAGCTGAGCGACCTGCAGGCCGGGCTGGTGCAGAGCGCGTTCTACCTGGGTTACTTCGTGTTCGCGATCCCGGCGGCGATGTTCATGCGACGCTACAGCTACAAGGCCGCGGTGGTGCTGGGCCTGCTGCTGTACGCGGTCGGTGCGTTCCTGTTCTACCCCGCCGCGCAGGTGCACACCTACTGGCTGTTCCTGCTGGCGCTGTTCGTCATCGCCAGCGGTCTGGCCTTCCTGGAAACCACCGCCAACCCGCTGGTCACCGTGCTCGGCCCCGCCGAGGGCGCGGCGCGGCGGCTGAACCTGGCGCAGGCGTTCAACCCGCTGGGGTCGATCACCGGCATCCTGGTCGGCCAGCACTTCATCCTCTCCGGCGTGGAGCACACGCCGCAGGAACTGGCGGCGATGGCGCCGGCCGCGCGCGAGGCCTTCTTCGCCACCGAGTCGCTGGCGGTGCAGACGCCGTACCTGATCATCGGCGCGGTGGTGCTGCTGTGGGCGCTGCTGATCGGGCTGACCCGCTTCCCCGCCACCCGCGCCGGTGGCGATGGCGCGCGCGCCGGCGGCTTCGGCCAGTTGCGGCGCAATGGCCGCTTCGTGTTCGCGGTGATCGCGCAGTTCTTCTACGTCGGTGCGCAGGTGGGCATCTGGAGCTACCTGATCCGCTACCTGCAGGACGGCGTGCCCGGCACCCCGGAGAAGACCGCCGCCGATTTCCTCACCCTGTCGCTGGTGCTGTTCATGGCCGGCCGCTTCATCGGCACCGCGCTGCTGCGCTTCCTGGCGCCGGCACGGCTGCTGGGCGTGTTCGCCCTGCTCAACCTGCTGCTGTGCGCGGTGGCGGTGGCGCTGCCGGGCTGGATCGGCCTGTATGCGCTGGTCGCCAGCAGCCTGTTCATGTCGGTGATGTTCCCGACCATCTTCGCCCTGGGCCTGGACGGACTGGACGACGACGCGCGCAAGCTGGGGGCCTCGCTGATCGTCATGGCGATCATCGGCGGTGCCGCGTTGACCGCGGTGATGGGCGCGGTGTCCGACCATGCCGGCATCCACTGGGCGCTGGCGGTGCCTGCGATCGGCTTCGCGGTGATCCTCGGCTTCGCGCTGCATGCGGCGCGAAACCGCGTGGCGCCCCTTCCCTCTGCCCGCGGAGCCTGAACCATGCCGCGCCATTGCTACCTGCTGGACCTGCACGACGACCCGGCGCTGATCGCCGAATACGAACGCTGGCACCGGCCCGACACCGTGTGGCCGGAGATCGTCGCCTCGCTGCGCGCCGCCGGCATCCGCGAGCTGGACATCCACCGCTGCGGCGACCGCCTGGTGATGCTGATGGAGGTGGACGAGGACTATTCGCCCGCCGCCAAGGCCGCTGCCGACGCCGCCGATCCGCGCGTGCAGGCGTGGGAGGAGTTGATGTGGCGCTTCCAGAAACCCTTGCCCGGCTCGGCGCCCGGCGAGAAATGGCGCGAAGCGCTGCAGATCTTTTCCTTGCAGGCGGCGCTGGCCGCGCAGGAGCGCAACGGCACGGGCTGAGGTATTGCGTGGGCGTATGCGTGTGTTGGAAGGCCGGTGCCGAGCGCGCGCGAGACCGGTTGCTCGTCGCGGCTGAAGCCGCTTCTACGGTTGCAGAGAATGCGGCAGGTGCGGTTGCAGAGGTCGCGGCAGGCGCGGCGGATGCTGTGCGACGTTGTGGGAGGGACTTCAGTCCCGACTGCTGCCGAAGCTGGTGCGTGCACAGGTTCGTGCGTCGCGACTGAAGTCGCTCCCACAGCGAGCGATCCAGCGCCGCTGCCGCCGCCGTCGCAGGAGCGGCTTCAGCCGCGACAGATGCACTGGCAACCACCGCAACCGGCGCGCTTCCTTCGGCGGAAGCGCACCAAGGTCGCTGGCGTCAGCCGCCCTGCGCGGCCAGGTCCGCGCTCCAGAACGGGCCATCCGGATACAGGAACTGGGTGACCGAGGCGGCGTGCATCTCGGCCGAGAAGCCCGGCGTGGTCGGCGCCAGATAGCGGCCGTGGACGATCCGAACCGGATCGACGAAGTGCTGGTGCAGGTGATCGACGAACTCGATCGCGCGGTCTTCCATCTTGCCGGTGATGGCGACGAAATCGGCCATCGCCAGGTGTTGCACCAGTTCGCACAGGCCCACGCCGCCGGCATGCGGAAACACGCGCACGCCGAACTTGGCCGCCAGCAGCAGGATCGCCAGGTTCTCGTTGACGCCGCCCACGCGCGCAGCGTCGATCTGGATCAGGTCCACCGCGCCGGCCTGCAGCAACTGCTTGAACACCACCCGGTTCTGGGTGTGCTCGCCGGTGGACACCGGCACCGGGGCGATGCCGCGGCGGATCGCGGCGTGGCCGAGCACGTCGTCGGGGCTGGTCGGCTCCTCGATCCACGCGATGTCGAATTCGGCGAGCTGGCGCATCCAGGCGATCGCCGGGCCGACATCCCAACGCTGGTTGGCGTCCACCGCCATGGCGACGTCCGGGCCGATCGCGGCGCGCGCCAGGCGGCAGCGGCGGATGTCGTCCTCCACGTTGGCGCCGACCTTGAGCTTGATGGTGCGGAAGCCATCGGCCACCGCTTCCTTGGCCAGGCGCACCAGCTTCTCGTCGGAATAGCCGAGCCAGCCGGGCGAGGTGGTGTAGGCCGGATAGCCCTGTTCGAGCAGGGTCTGGATACGCTCGTCGCGCAGCGGTTCGGCATCGCGCAACATGGCCAGCGCCTCGTCCGGGGTCAGCGCGTCGCTGAGGTAGCGGAAGTCGATCGCGGCCACCAGTTGCTCCGGCGACAGCTCGGCGATGAAGCGCCACAGCGGCTTGCCGGCGCGGCGCGCGGCCATGTCCCACGCGGCGTTGACCACGGCGCCGATGGCCATGTGCATCACGCCCTTCTCCGGGCCCAGCCAGCGCAGCTGCGAGTCGTCGGTGAGGCTGCGCGCGAACCCGCCCAGGTCGCCGATCACCGTCTCCACGTCGCGGCCGACCACGTGATGCGCCAGCGCCGCCACCGCCGCGCTCTGCACGTCGTTGCCGCGGCCGATGGTGAAGGCCAGGCCGTAGCCGGCGAGGCCGTCGTCGGCATCGGTACGCAGGCGCAGATAGGCGGCCGAATAATCCGGATCCGGATTCATCGCATCGGAACCGTCCAGTTCGCGCGAGGTGGGGAAACGGACGTCGAAGGTCTCGAGCGCGACGATTTTGCTCATGGGGGTCCTGGTCGGTGAGGCGGTGGGAAAGTCAAAAAAAGCGGTGAAGTAGCCCCTCTCCCCCCCGGGAGAGGGGTTGGGGTGAGGGTGCGGTGGTGCATGGCGGGTACCGACCCTGTGAAACAAGAACGAAGTAACAGCACGTAGCGGTGTCGCTCAATGCGCGAGCGAAAGCCGCACCGGGATGCAATGCGAGGTGGCTTCGCCCCTTACCCTCACCCCAACCCCTCTCCCGAGGGGAGAGGGGCTTTAGGCCGCGTCGCGCGGATGCGCGACCACGGCCTGGCGTTGCTCGCCCAGGCCTTCGATGCACAGCCGCATCACGTCGCCCGGCTTCAGGTACACCTGCGGCTTCTGCCCCAGGCCCACGCCCGGCGGCGTGCCGGTGCTGATCACGTCGCCCGGCAACAGCGTCATGTAGCGGCTGATGTGGCTGACCAGCTCGGCCACGCCGAACACCATCGTGCGGGTGCTGCCGTTCTGGTAGCGGTGACCGTTGACCTCCAGCCACATCGACAGGTTCTGCGGATCCGGCACCTCGTCGGCGGTGACCAGCCACGGGCCGATCGGGCCGAAGCCGTCGCAGCTCTTGCCCTTCACCCACTGCCCGCCGTGCTCGAGCTGGAACGCGCGCTCGGACAGGTCGTTGATCACCGCATAGCCGGCGACATGCGACAGCGCCTCGTCCACCGACACATCGCGCGCGGTATCGCCGATCACCACGCCCAGCTCCACTTCCCAGTCGGTCTTGAGCGAACCGCGCGGGATCGTCACGGTGTCGTTGGGGCCGCTGATCGCGCTGGTGGCCTTCATGAACAGCACCGGCATCTCCGGCACCGCCATGCCCGACTCGGCGGCGTGGTCGGCGTAGTTCAAGCCGACGCAGATGAACTTGCCGACGCGGCCCACGGCGGCGCCGTAGCGCACTTCGCCATCCACCTGCGGCAGCGTGGTCGGATCGAGCGCGCGCAGCCTGGCCAGGCCGGCGGCGGTGAGATGCTCGCCGGCGACGTCGTCGATCACCGCCGAAAGATCGCGCAAGTGGCCGTCGGCATCGAGCAGGGCCGGGCGTTCGTGGCCGGGTTCGCCGTAACGCAGCAGTTTCATGGGAAGTCCTCTGTCAGGAAGGGGAAGGCGCGGTCAGTTCGACCAGCCGCCGTCGATGATGTGGGTCTGGCCGGTCGTGAACGAGGAGTCGTCCGAGGCCAGGTACACCACCAGTTGCGCGATCTCGCGCGGGTCGCCCAGGCGGCCCATCGGCTGGCGGTCGGTGAAGCTCTTCCACACCGCCTGCTCGTCGCCACCCAGCGCCTTGACCCGCTCGCCCAGCGACGGCGTCTTGATCGTGCCGGGGCAGATCGCGTTGCAGCGGATGCCCTTGGCCACGTAGTCGGCGGCGATGGCCTTGCTCAGGCCGATCACCGCCGCCTTGGTCACGCCGTAGGCGAAGCGATTGGGCACGCCCTTGATGCTGGACGCCACCGAGGACATGTTGACGATGCTGCCGCGGCCCTGCGCGAGCATGCCCGGCAGCACCGCCTGGCACAGGTAGTACATCGCGTCGACGTTGATCGCGAACGAGCGCTTCCAGGCCGGCGCGTCGCAATCGAGGATGCTGCCCTGGTGCACGTAGCCGGCGCAGTTGAACAGCACGTCGAAGGTCGGCTGCGCCGCCACCAGCGCCTGGATCGCGGCGGGATCGGTGACGTCCAGCGTCTGCGTGACGATGCCGTCGGCCTCGGCGGCCAGCACCTGCAGCGCGGCGGCATCGATGTCGGTGGCCAGCACCTGCGCGCCTTCGCGGGCGCAGGCCAGCGCGCTCTCGCGGCCGATGCCGGCGCCGGCGGCGGTGATCAGGCAGCGCTTGCCTTGCAGACGGCCGCTCATGCGCGGCTCCCGGAAACGGACGCGAACGTGGTCATGGGGCGGGACTCCAGGTGGGGGAGGAAGCAATCGGATCGGACAGGCGATAGACGCGCCGCGCAGTGCCGGCGAACACCGCCTCGGCGTCATCGACGGCGTGCTGCGCGACCCAGGCCTGCACCAGCGCCATCCACGCGGCGTAGTCGGCGCGCTGGGTCAGCACCGGCCAGTCGCTGCCCCACAGCAGCCGCTGCGCGCCGAAGCAGGCGAACAGGTGCGCCACGTAGGGGGCAAGCGCAGGATCGTCGATGACGGCGCCGGCCGGCAGTTCGGTGAGCAGGCCGGACAGCTTGCACACCACGTTGGGGTGCTGCGCCAGTTGCGCCACGCCGTCGGCCCAGGCCTGGAAATCGGCCCCGCCGATGGACGGCTTGGCGGCGTGGTCCAGCACCACGCGCAAGTGAGGGTGACGCTGCAGCCGTGCCAGCAGCGCCGGCAGGTGCAGCGGACGCACCAGTGCGTCGAACGCCAGATCGTGCTGCAGCAGCGCGTCGAACGCCGCATCCAGCTGCGGCCGCGCCAACCACTGCGGATCGGCCAGGTCCTGCACCATCGGCCGCAGCCCCTTGAGCAGGCCGGCGCCGTCGGCGCACAGCGCGGCGATGCGCGCGGCGACGTCGGCCGCCTCGAACTCCACCCAGCCGACCACGCCGACGATGCGCGGCTCGGCCCGCGCCAACTGCAGCAGATAGCGCGTTTCCGCCTCGCTCTGCGCCGCCTGCACCGCCACCAGCGCGGTCACGCCCTGCGCGTCCAGCGTCGCGGCCAGGTCCTCGGGCAGGTAATCGCGGTACAGCACGCCCAGGTCCGGGGTCAGCCAGGCATAGTCGCCACGCGCCAGGCGCCAGAAATGCACATGGGCGTCGATGACCTTCACGGCGTCGGCACCGGCGCGCGCAGCAGGTCGTCGTCGCGCAGTTGTTGCCACAGCGCCGCGGGAATCGCCGCGCGCAGGCGCGTGGCGGCGCTGGCCACTTCCACCGGCGTGCGCATGCCGGCGACCACCGCACTCACCGCCGGATGGGCGAGCGGGAACTGCAGCGCCGCCGCGCCCACGTCCACGCCGTGCGCGGCGCAGGCCGCGAACAGGCGCTGCGCGTGCTGCAGCGTGGCCGGATCCACCGGTGCGTAGTTGTAGGTCTCGCCCGGCCCGCGCGCATCGCTCAGCAGGCCGGAACTGTACGGCCCGGCCACCAGGATGCCGACCTGCCGCTGCAGCGCCTGCGCCATGATCCGCTGCGCGGCGTGCTGTTCGAGCAGCGTGTAGCGGCCGGCCAGCATCACGCAGTCGAGCGGGAACAGCGGCATCAGTTCCACCGCCACGTCTTCCTCGTTGACGCCGATGCCGATCGCCCGGCACGCGCCCTGTGCCTTCAGCGCGGCCATCGTCGGCAGCGCTTCGTCCAGCGCCTGTCGCAGCATCGCCGGATGGCGCTCGCCGTGGGTCAGGCGGCCGATGTCGTGCAGCAGCAGCACATCGATGTGATCGGTGCCGAGCCGCTGCAGGCTGCTCTCGAAGGCACGCAGCACGCCGTCGCGGCTGTAGTCGAATTCGGCGCGGCGCCCGGCCACGGCGAAGCCCTCGCGCCCAGGCGCGGCCGCGGCATCGTCGTAGACGCAGCGGCCGACCTTGGTCGAGAGCGTGTAGCTGGCGCGCGGCAGCCCGCGCAGGCCCTGCCCCAGGCGTTGCTCGCTCAGCCCGTAGCCGTAGTACGGCGCGGTGTCGAAATGGCGGATGCCGGCGGCATAGGCATCGGCCACCGCGGCCAGCGCCACCGCATCGTCCACCTCGGCGTACAGATTGCCGATCGGCGCGGCGCCGAAGCCCAGGGTGGACAGCTGCACGCCACTGCGGCCCAGCGCGCGCGGCGCCAGGGCGACGTCGGCGGCGACAGCGCTCAGCGCCATGCGTGCACGCCCGGCATGACGGCCACAGCGGATCGCCCACGGACGCGCGAGGGACGGGAATTGCTGGGGTTACGCATGGCACGCCTCTGCCCGGGATCGGGCGCGATGAAGGAAGGCCGCAGCATGCACGCCCAGGGCGGCGATGGGCACGGCGACTGTTCGCATATGAATATAGCAATCACAAGTGAACAATCAACCTGCAGCGCAGCAATTCCGCTCGGCGCCGGCCGAGCCAGCCGGCGCATGGCGGGGCCGACGTCCGCCCGATGGCACTCGGTGCGCCGCTGGATTCCGCGGCGTCGGTGGCGGCGCATGCCGCTGGCACGCCGAGGACAGTGGGACGGCGCGAGGACGCGATCGACAGGTCCCTTCGCGTCGTGCGCGTCTGGCTGCTTCGCTCGGGTCGGCGGACTCAGCGCGCAGCCGGCCGCGTACCGAAGGCCAGGCGGGTCGCCTTGCGGTCGAACTGCAGCGCCACGCGCATGCGCCCCTCGGTCATCGGCCGCACGATCCAGCGCACCTGCGCCTTGCCGAAGCCGGACGTCACCACCGGAATGGCAAGGAACCCGCTCGGTCCCGGCCCGACGCAGTACCAGAACGCATCGGCGGTCTGCAGCGCGGCATCCGGCGCGATCGAATACACGTGGCTGTAGCTACCCTCAATGGTCTGCTTGGATCGCTTGACCACGGTCAGGTCGCTTCCACGCAACGGCCCGTGCTCACCCGGAAACGCCTGCTGGCGAAACGAAGCCTCAGCAGGTCCGTCACCTGGCGGCGACCCATGCGATACAGCGCGCCGATCGACAGGGCGGCGCTACCGAGGAAGACGATCGCGATCACCGCACTGATCGCGTCCGGCAGCCACATCAAGCGTCGCTGCCCATGGCTGCGCAGGTGCCGCACGCATCTGCCTGCCGCGCAGGCGGCTGCGTGCGGTCATCAGCACCAAGCACCAGCGCCCGCAGCGCCTCCGGCCGCTGCAGCAACGGCAGCGGCGTGTGCGGCTGCAAAGCCGCCGGCAAGGTGTAGCCCCAGGCCACGCCGGCAAACGCAATGCCGGCCTGGCGCGCGGCCTCGGCATCGCGGATCTCGTCGCCCACGCACAGCGCCCGCGCGGCGGGAACGCCGCAGGCACGCAGGCTGGCGCGCAACTTGCGGCGCTTGCCCAGCACCGCCGCGCCGCAACGCACGTCGCGGAACTGCGCGAGCAGCGCCGGGCCGAGCACGCGCGCGACGTTGGCGTGGCTGTTGGACGTGACCAGGGCCAGCTGCACGCCGGCCTGCGCCAACTGCGCGAGCAACTCGGCGACGCCGTCGAACAGCGCGATGCGCTCGATCTGCACGCTCATCAGCGTGCGCATGCGTTGCGCCACCGCCGGCACCCGCCACCAGCGCAGGCCGCTGCGCGCCATCAGCTCGCGGGCACTCAGGCTGCGGATCTCATCCAGCCGCGCCACGTCGAAGCGGCGGAAGCCGAATTCGTCGGCGACGCCGTTGATGGTCGCCAGGAACCAGGGAAACGAGTCGGCCAGGGTGCCGTCGAAATCGAAGATGACCAGATCGTAGCGGTGCATGCGGCGCCAGCATGCCGGAGCGCTGGAGTCGGCGCCAGCGGCGGGCGTGCCAATCGCGATGGCAAGGCGCACGCATCGGCCCGCCTTTCATCCGTCCTTGGCATGCGCTTCACCCGCACGCGCTGCCATGGCGCGCACGCTGGAACGCCATCGCAAGGAGAGGCTCATGCACATGCAATCCCCCAATCCTGGCCAGGACCCGCGGCAGCCACCGAACGAGGTGCCGGGCCAGGTGCCGAATCCGGGCGTGGATCCGACCCCGGACCGCCCGATCGATCCGATCCCCGATCAGCCGACCGATCCGACCATCCCGCCGATCCAGGACCCGGTCGGCGACGTCGACTCCCCGGTGCCGGGTCCGCGTGGGCCCACGCAGTACGTCTGAATCCTTCGCCGTTGCCGGGAGTGCGCGCCGGCTCGGCCGCAGCGGCGTTTGAACGACGGCGAGCGGCCTTTCGCGAGAGCGCCCGGCGCGGCGGAAGCCGCTCCCACAGGGAAGGGGCAGGACACCTTGTGGGAAAGGCGCCCTTGCGGGAGGGACTTCAGTCCCGACGACGGAAGGTGTCCGTCGGCTTTCGGTTTCGCGTGTCGCAGCGGCATCACCGCTGACGCCCACCAGGTTCGGTGCGGCGGCTGGCGACTGCCGCCTTCGGCAGTCGCCTCGCACAGGGAAGGGGCAGGACACCCTTGTTGGAAAGGCACCCTTGTGGGAGGGACTTCAGTCCCGACGACGGAAGGTGTCCATCGGCTTTCGGTTTCGATTGTCTCGGCTGCATCACCGTTGACGCCCACCAGGTTCGGTGCGGCGACTGCCGCCTTCGGCAGTCGCAGCGACGAAGAACGCCTCGGCCGGCAAATGCAAAGGAGCAGACGCAGCTCCCGGCCGCACTGCGCGGCCGCCTCAACGAATCCGGAACCCCATCGTCGCCTCCACCGCCTGCTGCCAACCGGCATACAGCGCTTCGCGGCGCTCGGCCGGCATGTCCGGCTCGAAGCGGCGGTCCACCGCCCACTGCTGGGCGATCTCCGCACGGTCCTTCCAGAAGCCGGTGGCCAGGCCGGCCAGGTAGGCCGCACCGAGCGCGGTGGTCTCGGCCACCTCCGGGCGCAGCACCGGCACGTCCAGGATGTCGCTCTGGAATTGCGCCATGAAGTCGTTGGCGATGGCGCCGCCGTCGGCGCGCAGTTCCTTCAGTTCGATGCCCGAATCGACCTGCATCGCGGTCAGCACGTCGCGCGTCTGGTACGCCATCGACTCGATCGCGGCGCGGATGAAGTGTTCCTTGGTGGTGCCGCGGGTCAGGCCGAACACCGCGCCACGGATGTCGCTGCGCCAGTACGGCGCGCCCAGGCCGACGAAGGCCGGCACGAAGTACACGCCGTCGTTGTCGCCGGCACGCTCGGCGTAGGCCTGCGAGTCGCTGGCCTTGCCGAGCATGCGCAGGCCGTCGCGCAGCCACTGCACCACCGAACCGGCGACGAAGATCGCGCCCTCCAGCGCGTATTCGACCTTGCCGTCCACGCCCCAGGCGATGGTGGTGAGCAAGCCGTTCTTCGACGCCACCGCCTTCTCGCCGGTATTCATCAGCATGAAGCAACCGGTGCCGTAGGTGTTCTTGGCCATGCCCGGTTCGAAGCAGGCCTGGCCGAACAGCGCCGCCTGCTGGTCGCCGGCAATACCCGCGATCGGCACCGCATGCCCGTAGAAATACTGGCCCTGGGTGTTGCCGTAGATCTCGCTGGACGAGCGCACCTCCGGCAGCATCGAGGCCGGGATGTCGAGCAGTTGCAGCAGTTCCTCGTCCCAGCGCAGTTCGTGGATGTTGTACAGCAGCGTGCGCGAGGCGTTGGTGTAGTCGGTGACGTGGACCTTGCCGCCGGTGAGGTTCCAGATCAGCCAGCTGTCGATGGTGCCGAAGGCCAGTTCGCCGCGCTGCGCGCGTTCGCGTGCACCTTCGACGTGATCGAGGATCCACTTGACCTTGGTGCCGGAGAAGTATGCATCGATCAGCAGGCCGGTCTTGGCCCGCACCATGTCCTCGTGGCCGTCGGCCTTGAGCTGGTCGCAGATGTCCTTGGTCTGCCGCGACTGCCAGACGATGGCGTTGTAGATCGGCTGGCCGGTGGCGCGGTCCCATACCACCGCGGTCTCACGCTGGTTGGTGATGCCGATGCCGGCGATCGCGCTGGCATCCACCTGGTGGTTGTTGAGCAGTTCGGTGATCGTGGTGTAGACGCTGGTCATGATCTCGCGCGGGTTGTGCTCGACCCAGCCCGGCTGCGGGAAGATCTGCGAGAACTCGCGCTGGGCCATGCCGACGATGCGGCCCTGGCGGTCGAACAGGATCGCGCGCGAACTGGTGGTGCCCTGGTCGATGGCCAGGATGAACTGCTTTTCCATCGGAGACTCCTGCGGGATGCACGCCGCGCGCACGGGCGCGGCGCCAACGGGGAATTAGAGGCGCGCACGCCGCGCGCGGAAACGAACGCGCTGCCGGTGCGCTAGCCGCGGCGCGCAGCGGCCTGTTCTTCTTCCAGCGCTTTCACCCGCGCCGGCAGGAACGGATAGATCAGCCACTGGTAGGCGGCACCGCCGATCACGCCGCCGATCAGCGGGCCGACGATCGGGATCCACCAGTAGTTGTCGGCCGACGGCAGCGCCGAGGAGCCCCAGCCGGCGACGTAGGCGAACAGGCGCGGGCCGAAGTCGCGCGCCGGATTGATCGCCCAGGCTTCGAGATAACCCATCGAGGCGCCGATGGTGGCCACCAGCAGGCCGATGATCAGCGCACCGGAATTGGCGGTGGGCGCGGCCTCGTTGTAGCGCTCGGTGATGGCGAAGATGCCGAAGATCAGGAACGCGGTCAGGATCACCTGGTCGCGCAGCGCGTGCATCGGCGTGATCGCCAGGCCCGGCGCGGTGAAGAACACCCCGGCCGCGCCGCCGCCGGCGCGGGTGAGATGCTGGGCCTGGTTGTAGTGGTCGATCACTGGCGCGAACAGCAGGTAGACGATCCACGCGCCGAGGAACGCGCCGATCACCTGGGCCACCCAGTACGGCAGCACCTTGGGCCAGGGAAAGCCGCGGTACAGCGCCAGCGCCAGGGTCACCGCCGGATTGGCGTGAGTACCGGACACCGAGCCGGTGACGTAGATGGCGATGGTCACCGCCAGACCCCAGGCGATGCACACGCCCCAGTAGGCGTGCTGGTACGGGCTGGGGTCGTAGAGCACGTACATGCACGCCACCGAACAGCCGAAGGCGATGATGATCAGCATCGCAATCGCTTCGGAAATCAGTTCGCCCACCAGTTGCCGGCTCATGCCCATGCCTCCCGGACTGCCGTCGTTGCCGCTGTCGATCCACCCATGCCTGCCACCCTCCACGGTTGCGTCCAGGTTCGTGCGCCGCGGCGGGTGCCGGGCGCAGCGCGATTGTGCACGCGCCGCCGCGGCCCGAACCGGGCCGACGGCAGCGTTTCGATCATGCCGGTGCCGCGGCCAGGGTGGCCGGCGCCTGTTGCAGGTAGGCGACCAGGCGCTGGCGTCCGGCGGCGTCCACGCGCAGGCCGAGCTTGCTGCGGCGCCACAGCAGGTCCTCGGCCTCCACCACCCACTCGTGCTGGCGCAGGTAGTCGACCTCGGCCTGGTACAGGTCGGCGCCGAAGTGCTGGCCCAGGTCCTGCAGCGAGGCGGCGTCGCCCAGCAGCGTGTCCGCGCGGGTGCCGTAGTTGCGCGCCAGCCGCTGCGCGGTTGCCTCGGCCAGCCACGGCCGCGCCGCGCGCAGCTCGCGCGCCAGCGTGGCGATGTCGCTGCGCTCGCCGCCCGGCAGCGGCGCACCCTGCGCGGTCCAGGCCGGCGCCTTGCGCCCGGCATGCGCGGTCAGCCGGTCCACCGCCTCCTCGGCCAGCTTGCGGTAGGTGGTGAGCTTGCCGCCGAACACGTTGAGCAGGGCCGCACCGTCGCGCGTGTCCAGTTCCAGCAGGTAGTCGCGGGTGACCTCGGCGGCGTTGTCCTCCTCGTCGTCGAGCAGCGGGCGCACGCCGCTGTAGCTCCACACCACGTCGTCCGGGGCGATCTGCTTGCGGAAGTAGCGGTTGGCCGCCTCGCACAGATAGCGCGTCTCCTCGCCGTCGATGCGCGGTGCGGCCGGGTCGGCGTGGTAGTCGACGTCGGTGGTGCCGATCAGGGTGTAGTCCTGCTCGTACGGAATGGCGAAAACGATGCGCCGGTCCGGCTGCTGGAAGATGTAGGCATGGTCGTGTTCGAACAGCCGCGGCACCACGATGTGGCTGCCCTTGACCAGGCGCAGCGCGTGGTCGTGGCCGACGTGCGCCACCTCGTCCAGGAACTGCACCGCCCACGGTCCGGCGGCGTTGACCAGCGACCGCGCGCGCAGTTCCTCGCGACGGCCGTCTGCATGCTGCAACTGCACCTGCCACAGGCCATCGACCCGGCGCGCGCCGACGCAGCGGGTGCGGGTGAGGATGCGCGCGCCGCGCTGGGCGGCGTCCATCGCATTGAGTACCACCAGCCGCGCGTCCTGCACCCAGGCGTCGGAATAGACGAAGCCGGTGCGGAACTCCTCGCGCAGCGGCGCGCCCACCGGATGCGTGCGCAGCGCCAGGCGTCGCGACCCCGGCAGGGTGCGGCGGCCGCGGCCCAGGTGGTCGTACAGGAACAGGCCGGTGCGGATCATCCATGCCGGGCGCAGGTGCGGCTGGTGCGGCAGCAGGAAGCGCAGCGGCCAGATGATGTGCGGGGCCAGCCGCAGCAGCACCTCGCGCTCGGCCAGGGCCTTGCCGACCAGGGCGAACTCGTACTGCTCCAGGTAGCGCAGGCCGCCATGGATCAGCTTGGTGCTGGCGCTTGAAGTATGCGCGGCCAGGTCGTCGCGCTCGCACAGGCACACCGATAGGCCGCGGCCCACCGCGTCGCGGGCGATGCCCACGCCGTTGATGCCGCCACCGACCACCAGCACATCGTAGGTCTCACGCATAGCCGACTCCGGAAGTGTCGTGTCCGGCTCGGCAACAGTGGCCGAGCGCAGAACTGAGGACGAAAAGATCGTAAACGAACATTTCCGAACATATCACGCTGCACTGCAGCGTGGCGTCGACGGCATCCTGCAAACCGACCGTAACCGGCCAGCGGCTTAGCTCAGAGCCAGACGGGCGGGCGCGCGGGGCCGCTGCGGCGCGATGACCGCGCCACATCACGCAACATTAACGAAACAATCCGAACAAACGCCCTGTGTGCCACCCCGGCGGCGGCAGGGCCGGCCTCGTTCAGTCCGCGGCCGCGTCCAGCGCCGGCGCGCCCTGGTCGGCCGCCTCGCCCTCGGCGACGAACACGCGGGTGCCGGCCGCCTCCAGCACCGCGGCCAGCTCGGCCGGCGGCGCGCGGTCGGTGAACCAGGCGTGCACCCGCCCGATCGGTCCCAGCCGGACCATAGCGTTGCGGCCGAGCTTGCTGTGGTCGGCAGCCAGGAACACCTGCCGCGAGTGCTCGATGATCGCCTGCGCCACCCGCACCTCGTGGAAGTCGAAATCCAGCAGGGTGCCGTCCGGATCGATGCCGGAGATGCCGATCACGCCGAAATCCACCTTGAACTGGCGGATCAGCTCGATGGTGGCCTCGCCGGTGACGCCCTGGTCGCGGCCGCGCACGCGCCCGCCGGCCACCATCACCTCGAAGCTGGGGTTGGCGCTCATCATCACCGCGACGTTGAGGTTGTTGGTGATCACGCGCAGGCCGCTGTGGCCCATCAGCGCGCGCGCCACGTCCTCGTTGGTGGTGCCGATGTTGATGAACAGCGAGGCGTCATCGGGAATGTGCTGCGCCAGCAGCGTGGCGATGCGCCGCTTCTCCTGGGCCTGCAGCGACTTGCGCGCCGTGTAGGCCAGGTTTTCCACGCTGGACGGCAGGCTCACCCCGCCGTGGTAGCGGCGTAGCACCCCGGCCTCGCACAGCAGGGTCAGGTCGCGGCGGATGGTCTGCGGCGTCACCTCGAAGCGCGCCGCCAGCCCTTCCACCTCGGCATAGCCCTGCTGGCGCACCAGCGCCACCAGTTGCTCCTGGCGCGGATTCAGCGCGGACACCGCGCTCGGCTTGGGAATCGAATGGTCCATGCGCCGATGATGGCGCATGCGCCCGCGGATGCAACCGCGCCGCGTGCACACCCTCGGTGAACCGCAGCCATGGCCCAGGCCTGCGCGGTCTACGCGCCGATGCGGGCCAGCGCCTAGACTAGCGCCCCTCGCCGGGCCTCCCGCACTCCCACACCCGCCATGCTCAACAACG
>NZ_NMPP01000022.1:0-31853 GCF_009192885.1 Xanthomonas sp. LMG 12462
AGCCCCGACGCCTTACCGATACCGCGTCGGGGCTGAAGCCCCTCCCACAGAAAAGCGGCACAGCGACGAATTTGCGAAAATCCCGAATCCCGAATCCCGAATCCCGAATCCCGAATCCCGAATCCCGGCTTTTGCCGTCATCGTTCCTACATGCGCTGGACATGTTCGCTTCACTGCATTGCGCGAGGCTTAGTCAAACCGGAGCCCCCGCATGCGCTACGCGATCGTCACCGAGACGTATCCCCCTGAGGTCAACGGCGTCGCGCTGACCGTGCAGGGGCTGGAACTGGGGCTGCGCGCGCGCGGCCATACCGTCGACGTGGTGCGTCCGCGTCAGGCCGGCGACGCCGACCCGGCGGATCTGCGGCTGGTGCGCGGTGCGGCGCTGCCGCGCTACCCCGGATTGAAATTCGGCCTGCCCGCGCCGCGGCGCCTGACCAAGCTGTGGCAGGCGGCGCCGCCGGATGCGGTGTACATCGCCACCGAGGGCCCGCTGGGCTGGTCGGCGCTGCGCAGCGCGCGGCGCCTGGGCATTCCGATCGCCACCGGCTTCCACACCCGCTTCGACGAGTACCTGCCGCAGTACGGCGCGGCCTGGCTGCAGTCGACCGCGCTGCGCTGGATGCGGCGCTTCCACAACCAGGCCCAGGCGACCCTGGTCCCGACCCGCGAACTGCGCGACTTCCTCGCCACCCAGGGGTTCGAGCGGGTGCGCCTGCTGGCGCGCGCGGTGGACAGCAAGCAGTTCGAGCCGCAGCGCCGCGATCCGCAGTTGCGCGCGCAATGGGGCCTGCAGGACGACGACTGCGCGGTGCTCTACGTGGGCCGCATCGCCTCGGAGAAGAACCTGCCGCTGGCGGTGCGCGCGTTCCGCCAGTTGCAGCAGCAGCGTCCGCGGGCGCGCTTCGTCTGGGTCGGCGACGGTCCGCTGCGCGAGCGTCTGGCGCAGGAGAATCCCGACTTCATTTTCTGCGGCATCCAGCGCGGCGACGCGCTGGCGCGGCATTTCGCCAGCGGCGACCTGTTCCTGTTCCCCAGCCGCAGCGAGACCTTCGGCAACGTGACCCTGGAAGCGATGGCCAGTGGCGTCGCCACCGTCGCCTTCGACTACGGCGCGGCGCGCGAATACCTGCGCGACGGCATCAATGGTGCAGCGGTGGCCGACGACGAGGCCTTCATCGCCGCCGCGCTGCGCCTGGGCAGCGACGACGCGCTGCGCCAGCGCCTCGGCGAGGCGGCCTGCGCGTCGATGCAGCAACTGCGCCCGGAGCGCGTGGTGGCCGATTTCGATGCCCTGCTCAACCAACTGGCGGACACTCGGAGGACGCATGTCGACGCGGCTTGAGATCCTGCGCGGGCACGAGACCCGCTGGTGCCGGCGCGCCAACCACTGGTGCCGGCGGCGCTCGGTGCGACGCTTCTTCGCGGTGATCAGCCGCCTCGGCGACGGCGTGTTCTGGTATGCGCTGATGACCCTGCTGGTGCTGTGCGACGGCATGGACGGCGTGTTCGCCTCCGCGCACATGGCCGCCACCGGCGTGGTCGCGCTGAGCCTGTACAAGGGTCTGAAGCGCTGGACCCGCCGCCCGCGTCCATACGCCGCCGACCTGCGCATCCGCGCCTGGGTGGCGCCGCTGGACGAGTTCAGCTTCCCCTCCGGCCACACCCTGCACGCGGTGTCCTTCGGCATCGTCGCCCTGGCCTACTACCCCTGGCTGGCGCCATTGCTTGTGCCCTTCATCGCCTGCGTGGCGCTGTCGCGGGTGGTGCTGGGCCTGCACTACCCCAGCGACGTGCTCGCCGCCACCGGCATCGGCACGTTGTTGGCGGGCGTGTCGTTGTGGTTGGTATGAGGCTGGGAATGGGGAGTCGGGAATAGGGAATAGGAACGGCGAGGGCTTTTGCCATTCCCGATTCCCGTTTCTCCATTCCCGGCGGTACTACAATGGCCGAATGACCACGTTGTTCATCTCCGACCTGCATCTGGACCCGGCACGGCCGGCGATCACCGCGCTGTTTCTCGACTTCCTGCGCGGGCAGGCGCGGCAGGCCGAGGCGTTGTACATCCTCGGCGACCTGTTCGAGGCCTGGATCGGCGACGACACGCCGTCCGAGGCGGCCGATGCGGTGGCGGTGGAGCTGCACGCGCTGCACGAGGCCGGGGTGCCGGTGTTCTTCATGCACGGCAACCGCGACTTCCTGCTCGGCGCCGACTACGCGCGGCGCGCCGGCCTGCGCCTGCTGCCCGATCCCTGCGTGATCGATCTGTACGGCGAGCCGACCCTGCTGCTGCACGGCGACCTGCTGTGCACCGACGACACCGCCTACCAGGCGTTCCGCGCGCAGACCCGCGACCCGGCCTTCCAGCAGCAGTTCCTGGCGCAGCCGCTGGCCGCGCGCATCGCCTACGCGCAGCAGGCGCGCGCCGCCAGTCAGGCGCGCCAGGCCGAGTTGAAACAGGACGACAGCGCGCAGTTCGAAACCGTCACCGACGTGGCCCCGGCCGAAGTCGCCGCCACCTTCGCCCGCTACGGCGTAGCGCGGATGATCCATGGCCACACCCACCGGCCGGCGGTGCATGCGCTGGACGTGGACGGTCGCGCCTGCACCCGCATCGTGCTCGGCGACTGGTACGAACAGGGTTCGGTGCTGCGCGTGGACGCGCAGGGCTGCCAACTGCAACAGCTCTAGCGCCAGCGTCCGGCGCGGCCGTGGGCAGCCCGGCGATGCGCACCCGGCACGTCGCGGCAACGCATTTCCCTGCGACCGCGGCGCGGCTGCAGGACGGCGCCGAATAGCGCTTCGGCCCCGGATTCCGCAGGGCCGCCGAGGACGGCATCCCAGCGCACCGGGTCGTCTCCGCCCACCTCATGGCAGTCCGCAATCAGGCCTGACGATCCGGGCCGCGACGTCGACACCGCCCACATCCAGGCCACCGTCCTCCACCCGCGTTTCCTGGCCGCGCACCGCCGCGACCACGCGCGCGGCGCGGTGCGAAAATCCGCCTGTCAGGGCAAGCCGCCACCGGCTTGCTGCTGCCGCCATTGCGCGTATTCGACGAAGTCGCCGTCGACCACGTCGTACCACTGGATCGCACCGGAGCGCTCGACACGGAAGCGGTCGCGGACCGGCTCGGTCTGCGGGTCGCCCGGGCAACCGTCGCCGTGCTTCTCGCGTACGGCGATCTCGATCGCCACCGGCGCGGCGGCCTCGGGTGCGGCCGCTGCAGACGCTGCCGGGGAGGCGGCGTCCTCGCCGTCCTCGACAACGTAGCCCAGGCACTGCAGATCGGGATAGGCATGATCGGCCGACAGGCGCGCCTGCAACACGTCCATCGCGCGGTTTCCGTCGAAGGTGTCGGCCGGTGCGGTCGGCGGGGTCGCCCGCGGCGCGTCGGTCTTGGCGGCCGGCGACGGGGTCTCGGTCTGCCGGTCGGGAGCGGGGCCGCAGCCCGCGCTCAGCATCGCCAGCAGCAGCGCGGCCGGCAGTCGCATGCGCTTGAACATCGTCGATCCCAGGAAGTCGGTCGGCACCGGCCGCGCCGGTACCGCTTCCCAGCATAGCCGAAGCGGACGCCGCCGCGCCCGCTCCAGCCGTCTTCGCCGCGCGTGGCGCAGGCACGCGGCCTGCGCCACGCGCGCGCCGGCTCAACGGAACCCGGCCACCGTCGCCTTGGTGTTGACCAGCACGCGCTGGTTGTCGGCGGTGCTGGCATTGCCCATCGGCACGCCGTTGTAGGACACGTTCGGGTTGGACCAGTAGTTCAGCCGCGGGCAGCTGCTGGTGCAGTTGTAGGCCATGATCGTGCGCCAGCTGTTGCCGTAGCGATAGCCGTGGCCATAGGCGTACGGCGAGGTGCTGGAGTCGGTGGCCACGTCGTGGCGCGCGCTCTGCAGGTGGCCGATCTCGTGGGCGAAGCTGTAGTAGCCGGTGGCGCAATCCCAGTACACCGCCGCGAACGCGGTGGCGGCGGTGGAACCGATGCCCGAGGCGAGACCGCAATAGGCGGAGTTGTCGATGATCAGCACGCCGACGTCGGCCGCGGTGCTGTTGCGCGAGGTATGGATGCTGTCCATGTAGCCGTCGCTGGTGCCGCGGAAGCGGGTCAGATCGGTGTTGAAGTCGCCGGACTCGGTGTAGTTGGTGGTCTCGTAGCCGGCCAGCTGCATGGTGATGCCGACATTGCTGTTGGTGTAGCCCTGGTTGGACTCGGCCACCGCCAACTGCACCAGCGACTGCATGTTGCCGCCGTAGCTGGTCACCGCCTTGTTGGTCGCCACCACCAGCACACGGATGGTCGCGGGCGAACCCGACGAGGCACCGGCGGCGGTCACGCGTTCGTCGATCACCGACTGCGGCATCTGCACGGTCGGCAGCAGCGCGTAGTCGGCCGGATGCTCGGCCGGCATGCGGCGTTCGTCGACCTCCACCAGCACATGGCCGCCACCGGCGATCGGACGCAGGTGGAACAGGGTGCCGTTGCTGCGGATGCTGCCGGTGATGGTGTCGCCGCTGCGCACCAGGATCGCCGAGTTCAGCGGATCCAGGCCGGACAGCGCACGGGTCCGCGCCACCGCGGCATTGCCGAGATTGCCGTACCAGATGCTGTTGCCGCCTTCCAATTGCTCGGTCTTCAACTGCGTGGCGGTGATGCGCTGGCCCAGCAGGTCCAGCTCGAGTTGCTTCTGTCCGGCGGTGACCGCGGCGGCGTTCACGCCGACCCGCTGCACCGCGCCGGTGGCGGGATTGGCCAGCAGGCGGCTCAGCGCCGGCTCGCCGGCGATGGACTTGGAGACGTACTGGCTGCTCTGGAATAGGGGCGTTCCGGCTGCGGAGGCGGAACCGGCGACACACAGGGCAAGCATCGCGGTAAGGCTGCACATCGACTTCATGTCGGACTCCTGGGTGGTGAGTAGGGACGAACGTCGCCCCGCGCGCGGCCGGAGACGGGGGAGGCCGCGCGGGGGAGTTCGATTAGCCGCTCAGCCACCGTTCAGCGCAAGCAACAAATGGAGCGGGGTCTCCGCTCGGAGATAGGCGTCACAGAACGCACGCAAGGGCGTTCATGCCGCCGCCTGCGCGTTGACGCGACCCGGGCGCCATGCCGCGGGAGGACGCCGCCTCAGCCGGCCTGCTGCTGCAGCGCCAGCAATTCGTCCTCGTCGAACCCGGCCAGCAGGCGCGCCTGCAGGTTGAACGGGCCGTGCAGGTAGCCACCGGCGTACTCGCGCAGCAGGGCGGCGAAGCGGGCACGCGGCTCGATCCCGGCCTGTGCGCAGTACCAGCGGTACCAGCGCGAGCCGGCGGCCACGTGCGCCACTTCCTCGCGCAGGATGATGTCCAGGATGTCGGCGGTGGCGTCGTCGCCGAGCGCGCGCAGCTTGGCGATCATGCCCGGGGTCACGTCCAGGCCGCGCGCCTCCAGCACGCGCGGCACCAGCGCCATCCGCGCCAGGCCGTCGTGGGCGGTCTTCTCGCACATCTCCCACAGGCCGTTGTGCGCGGCGAAATCGCCGTAGGCATGGCCCAGCGCGCGCAGGCGGTCGCGCAGCAGCACGAAATGGCGCGATTCGTCGTCCGCCACCGCCACCCAGTCGGCGTAGAACGCCGGCGGCAGGCCGCGGAAGCGGTAGACCGCGTCCCAGGCCAGGTCGATGGCGTTGAGTTCGATGTGGGCGATGGCGTGGATGAACGCCGCACGGCCCTCGGCACTGCCGAGGCCGCGTCGCGGCAGCTCGCGTGGATGCACCAGCAGCGGTCGCGGTGGCCGCCCCGGCATGCGGATCGGCTCGGGCGGCGGCGCCGCGGCCGGCACCGCGAGCGCGCCATCACGCCAGGCCGCGGCATGGCGCTGGGTCAGCGCCACCTTCTCGTCGGGATCGGCGGCGTCCAGGCAGGCGCGCGCGGCCTGGTACAGGTCTCCGTTCACGGCGCCACCGGCGGATGCGCGGCCACTTGGCGCCGTTCCAGCCAGGTGCGCTGGGCCTGCTCGCAGCGGTTGCCGGGCACCTTGAACACGCAGTCCACGCGATGTGCGCAGGCCAGGGCGAAGGCGCTGCGGCGGTCGGCCGCGGGCGGTTCGGGGATGCTCGCCAGCGGTGCGCCCGACGGCCAGCCGGCGTCGACGCCGATGCCGGCGGCAAGCAGGCGCGCCGTGCCATCCCGGCAATCGACGGCATACCCCCACTGCGGCGCATCGGCGCGCACGTCGTCGGAGGAGCCCTGCGCACGCAGGCGCAGGAGCAGCAGGTCCTCGCCGATGCGCTGCGCTCCGGCGATCGCCAACGGTGCGCGGTAGCCCGGCTGCAGCACCGCCAGCTGGTCCGGGGCCATGTACAGCTGCAGCATGGTCAACTGCGCACTCGGCACACTGCCGTCGCGCAGGCGCGGATCGTCCAGCGCCTGCACCGGCCGCGTGGCGTCGTCAGCAGTGCAGCCGCCGCACAGCGCCGCCAGACCCGCCAGCGCGAGCATGCGCCGCGCCCGGGCGCGGCGGCGGGACTCAGGCACGGCGCTTGCGCTTGGCCTCGTCCGAGCGCAGCTGCATGATCCGCTCGAAATAGCCGGGTTCGATGCCGGTGGTGTACTGGCCGTTGAAGCACGAGGAGTCGAACGCCTTCAGTTCCGGGTTGCCCTCGCGCACCGCGGTCTCCAGGTCTTCCAGGTCCTGGTAGATCAGCCAGTCGCAGCCGAGGAATTCCTGGATCTCCTGCTCGCTGCGGCCGTGCGCGACCAGTTCGTCGGCGGCCGGCATGTCGATGCCGTAGATGTTGGGATAGCGCACCGGCGGCGCCGCGCTGGCCAGGTACACCTTGCGCGCGCCGGCGTCGCGCGCCATCTGCACGATCTGCCGGCTGGTGGTGCCGCGCACGATCGAATCGTCGACCAGCAGCACCACGCGGTTGCGGAATTCCAGGTGGATCGGATTGAGCTTGCGGCGCACCGACTTCACCCGCTCGCCCTGCCCCGGCATGATGAAGGTGCGGCCGATGTAGCGGTTCTTGACGAAGCCCTCGCGGTACTTCACCCCGAGCACGTTGGAGATCTCCAGCGCGGCGTCGCGCGAGGTGTCCGGGATCGGAATGATGGTGTCGATGTCGTGGTCCGGGCGCAGGCGCAGGATCTTCTCGCCCAGCTTCATGCCCATGCGCATGCGCGCCTTGTGCACCGAGACGTTGTCGATCATCGAGTCCGGCCGCGCGAAGTACACGTACTCGAAGATGCACGGGGTGTGGTCGGTGGGCGAGGCGCAGACCTCGGAGAACAGCTCGCCGCGGCCGGTGATCACCAGCGCTTCGCCGGGGCGCACGTCGCGCACGCGGGTGAAGCCGAGGATGTCCAGCGCCGAGGACTCGGAGGCGACGATGTACTCGTCGCCCTCCACGCTCTCGCGCTTGCCAAGCACCAGCGGACGTATGCCGTGCGGGTCGCGGAACGCGACCAGGCCCAGGCCCAGCACCACGCTGACCACCGCGTAGCCGCCCTTGCAGCGGCGGTGCACGCCGGCCACGGCGCGGATCGCCGCCTCCGGGGTCAGCATGCGCTGCGCGTCGAGCTCGTAGGCGAACACGTTCAGCAGCACTTCGCTGTCCGAATCGGTGTTGATGTTGCGGCGGTCCGCCTCGAACACCTGCTGGCGCAGGGCTTCGGTATTGACCAGGTTGCCGTTGTGGGCCAGCGCGATGCCGTACGGCGAATTCACGTAGAACGGCTGCGCCTCGTCCATGCCTTCCGAGCCGGCGGTCGGATAGCGGCAATGGGCGATGCCGACGCGGCCTTCCAGCACCGCCATGCGCTTCTCGTCGAAGACGTCGCGGACCAGCCCGTTGGCCTTCTGCACGCGCAGGCGGGTGCCGTCGGCGGTGGCGATGCCCGCCGCGTCCTGGCCGCGGTGCTGTAGCACGGCCAGGCCGTCATAGAGTTGCCCGGCCACGTTCTGGTTGCCGACGATTCCGACGATGCCACACATGTCAACGCTCTCCGCGGCGGGGATGCCGCTATTGGGAAGGTGGCCGTGCCTGGCCGTTGGGTTCGACCCGTGCCGGGTCGAATTGCGCCGGACGCGCCTGCGCCGGATCGATGTTCGCGGGCATCAGTTGCGACGGATCGCCCCCGGGCTGCGCGGACCGCACCCCAGGACGTCCCAGGGCCTTGGACATCATCTCCTGCAGCCCACTGGCCTGCAGGGCGTTGCCCAGCGCGGCATTATCGCCTGCCGCGGGCAAGTTGCCCAAATTCATCTGCGACACGTTCAGTTGCGGCATCTGCGACAGGTTCATCTGCGGCATCTGCGGCATGTGCCAGTCCGGTATCTGCGCGCGCATCCAGCCCACGCCCGGCTTGAGCACCGGCAACACCATGGAATGCTGCCAGTCCGGCTCGCGGGTCAGCGGGGTGAAGCTCATCAGGAACGCCAGCACCGCGGCGAAGAAGCCGCCGCGCGCCGCACCCAGGCCGAAGCCGAGCGCGCGGTCGGTGCCCGACAGCGCGGTCGAGCGCACCGCGGTGCGGATCACCATGCCGGTGATGCCGACCACCGCCATCACCGTCACGAAGGTCAGCGCGTAGCCGCCCAGGTAGTAGCTCATGCTCGGCCGGGACCCGTTGGCCAGCCACTGCCCGGCATTGCCGCCGAACTGGAACGTGGCCCAGCCGGCCAGGAACCAGGACAGCGTGCCGACCACGATGCCGACGAACCCGCGCAGGGCCCCGAGCAGGGCCGAGACCAGGATCACCGTCAACAGCACCATGTCGATCATGCGCGCCTCCCGCGGCCGAGCCGCTGCATCGCGCCGATCGCGCGTCGCGCCTGCCTTCCCTGGACCATCGTGCTACTCCATGGGCCGAAGCCCGATCAAGGATGTGGACGTACCATACCGCTGATACCGACCTTGGCTGCCACCTGGGCGCGCAACTGCTCGGCATCGGCGCGGTTGGCGACCGGGCCGACCCGCACCCGGTTCAGCGCGCCCTTGTCGGTGCGCACCTGCTCGACGAAGGCGCTGAAGCCGGCCGCGCGCACCTTGTCGCGCAGGGCATTGGCGTCCTCGGCCTTGCCGAACGCGCCCAGCTGCACGGCGAAGCCGGTGCCGGAAGCGGCAGGCGCGGCCGGCACGCTCGGCGCCGGCTTGGCGGCCGCCGTGGTGGCCGGGGTCGCCACGGGCTTGGCGGGTTCGGGCTTGGTCGCAGCCGGCTTGGCCGGTTCCGGCTTGGGCGCCGGCGGCGTCGCCGGCTTGGTGGTGGCGACCGGCTTGGCCGGCTCCGGCGGCAGCGCCTCGGTCCTGGCCGGGGCGGCGGGCGCGACGGCGGCGACGTTGCTGGCGGCAGCCGGCGTAGCGCTGGCCGGGGTGGCGTTGCTCGGCGCCGCATCCAGGGTCACCACCTGGGCGTTGACGTCGTTGCGGACCTTGACCGCCTGCAGGCGCACGGATTCGGCCTGGGCGCGATCGGCATACGGTCCGATCCGCACCCGCCAGGCCTGGCGCCCGCCGATCGTGGCCTGCTCGCGGAAGCCCGGCAGCTGCGCCTGCTTGAGCCGCGCGATCACCGCATCGGCGTCGGCGGCGGTGGCGTAGGCGCCGAAATTCACCGCGTAGTTGCCGGCGGCCGTGCTCGGCGGCAACGGTTGCGCGGCGCTGCCCGCGGCCGGATCGGCCAGGTCGGCGGCATCGGGGTTGTCCTTGACCGGCGCCGGCGCGGCGGCTGGCGCAGCGGCGGCGCCCGGCGCCTTGGCCATGCCCACCGCCCCGCCACTGGGTGCGTCGCCCGGGGTCACCAGCGGCAGCTCGCGGGTCTCGAACTGGCCGTCGGCCGGCGCGTCGGGCGCCTTCAGCGGCACATTGGCCACGCCGCTGTCGGGCGCAGGCCCCTTCACCAGCATCGGCAGGAAGATCACGGCGAGCGCTACCAGGACAAGGGCGCCAATCAATCGCTGTTTCAGGACGGTATCCACGGAAAGGCTGAGGGGGCGGCGTGGCGGAGTGCCGTGCCGATTATAAGGTGGGCCCGCGCGGAGGCGGGATCAGCCGGCTGAATGCAGCCAGTGCAAGGCCTCGGCGGCGGTATGGAACGAACCGAACACCAGCACCCGGTCGCCCGGCTGCGCCTGCGCCAACGCCGATTGCAGCGCCTGCGCCACGCTCTCGGCGCCGCCGGCCTCGGCGGCGGCGGTCCCCGCCAACCGCGCGCGCAACTGCGCAGCGCTCTGGCCGCGGTTGCCGGCCAGGCCGGCCAGGTGCCAGGCATCGACCTGCGCAGCCAGTGCCTCCACCACGCCGGCGGCGTCCTTGTCGGCCAGCGCCGCGAACACCGCGCAGGTGCGGCCGGCGACCGGCTGCGCCTGCAGCGCGGCGGCCAGTTCGCGGGCCGCCTGCGGGTTGTGGCCGACGTCGACCAGCACCTCCACCCCGTCGCGCAGGCACGGCTGCAGGCGCCCGCGCAGGCGCGCGGCGGCGATGCCCTCGGCGTAGGCGTTGCGTGGCAGCGAGCGACGCAGCGCACGCAGGGCGGCGATGGCGGTGGCGGCGTTGGCGCGCTGCACCGGCGCGCGCAGCTGCGGCAACGGCAACTGCAGTTCGGTGCCGACGTCGCGCCAGCGCCAGCGGTCGGCGTCGATCGGCTCGTGGAAGAAGTCGCTGCCGGCGCGCAGCGCATTGGCGCCGATCGCGTAAGCGCGGCGCAGCACGCTGGAGGGCGGATCGATCTCGCCCAGCACCAGCGGTTTCCACGGCCGCGCGATGCCGGCCTTCTCCGCGCCGATCGCTTCGCGGTCGGTGCCGAGCCAGTCGGTGTGGTCGATGTCCACGGTGGTGATGACCGCCACGTCGGCATCGACCAGGTTCACCGCATCCAGGCGGCCGCCGAGGCCGACTTCCAGCACCGCCAGTTCCAGCTTGGCCTGCTGGAAGAGCCATAGCGCCGCCAACGTGCCGTATTCGAAGTACGTCAGCGCGGTGTCGCCGCGCGCGGCCTCCACTGCCGCGAAGGCGGTCACCAGATCGGCATCGCTGGCCTCTTCGCCGTCGATGCGCACGCGCTCGTTGTAGCGCAGCAGGTGCGGCGAGGTGTAGCTGCCCACCCGCCAGCCGGCGGCACGCGCGATGGCCTCGACGAAGGCGACGGTCGAGCCCTTGCCGTTTGTCCCGCCGACGGTGATGACGTGCTTGGCCGGCTTGGTCAGGCGCATGCGTGCGGCGACCGCGCGCACCCGTTCCAGGCCCATGGCGATGTCCTGGGGGTGCTGGCGCTCGATGTAGGCGAGCCATTCGGGGAGGGTGTTCATGGAGACGATTGAACTCGACTGATGCGACAACAGCACGCGCACTCATAGCGGCGACGCATTTTGCTGCTGCTTTGGTTTTGGTTCTGGTTTTGGCTGTTGCTGTTGCTGTGGCGGTTGCTTTGGCGGTTGCTTTGGCTTTGGCTGTTCCGGATCCCGTGAGGCACGGCAAGCAGGCCGGATAAAAACCCCGCAGGGGCGGCGCGCAGGACGCGCGCCGTTTTTCGACGGCACATGGATGTGCCGCCGAAAAATGTCCGGCCTGCTTGCGCACCCGGAGCGCGCAGCGCGGAGGGCGTGCCGCCCGGGTGTGCTTTCTTTTGGTTACTTTTCTTTGCACAAGCAAAGAAAAGTGACTCGCGCGCCAAGCGCGAAAGCACTTGCACTTGCACTTGCAGTTGCACTTGCAGTTGCACTACGCAGTGCACTCAGAACGAATCGAAAGAAACTAAAGCGCCCGATGCTTCGCCTCGCCAAAGAACGGCGTGTGATGCGCGCAATCGTTCAAGCGCACCACTTCCAGATGCTCCACGTCCGGCCCTTCCAGCAGGTTCAGCGTGGTCGGCGCCTGGCGGAAACTCCACAGCCGCGCGATCGGCAGGCCCAGCACCCGGCACAGGATCACCCGGTTGACCGCATCGTGCGCCACCACCAGCAGCGTGTCGTGCTCGCCCAGGCCCTCGGCGGCGCGGGTCAGGCCACGCCAGGAACGCTCCAGCACCTGCCGCAGCGACTCGCCACCCGGCATCAGCACCGTATCCGGTTCCTCGCGCCAGGCGCGCAGACGCGCCGGATCCTTCTCGTGGATCTCGCTGGCCAACAGGCCTTCCCACTCGCCATGGGCGATCTCCTGCAGGTCCGGATCGGTCTGCAGCAACGCCTCGCGCTCAGGGCCCAGCGCGAAGCGCGCGGTGCGCTGCGCGCGCGCCAGCGGCGAGGCCACGGCGCGGGTCAGCGGCACGTCGCGCAGGCGTGCGCCCAGCGCCTGCGCCTGGGCGTCGCCGACCGGCGACAGCGGGATGTCGATCTGGCCCTGGTAGCGGCCTTCGGCGTTCCACGGGGTTTCGCCATGGCGGGCGAGCAGAATGCGCATGCGCTGGATTCCTTGGGGGGGAAGGGGCCGTCTCGCAAACGAAAACGGAGCGGCATGATACCCGCTCCGTCGCCGGAAACCCTGTGCTGCATCCCGCGTGCCCGCCGCGGCGTGCCGGGGCGGACATGCGGACGGCGGCCGTAGCCGCCGCCCGCCGGAACCTGGCTCACTTGGCCAGGTTCAACTCCTTCAACAGCCGCGGCGCCGGCATCACTTCCTGCATGATCCAGTGCAGGTAGCGCGAATCGACCGCAATCATGCGCGTCATCGCCGGATCGAACACCCAGTTCGAGCTCACCGACTCCCAGTTGCCGTCGAAGGCCAGGCCGACCAGCTTGCCGTGGGCGTCCATCACCGGCGAGCCGGAATTGCCGCCGGTGATGTCCAGGTCGGACAGGAAGTTGACCGGCACCGTGCCCAGCCGCTTGTCCTCCAGCCCACCGTAGCGCTTGGCCTTGGCCGCCTCCAGCAACGCCTTGGGCGAGTCGAACGGCTCCACGCCGGTGTCCTTGGCGACCACGCCTTCCAGCGTGGTGAACGGGGTGTAGGCCACGCCGTCCTTGGGCGCATAGCCCTTGACGTTGCCGAAGGTGATACGCAGCGAGAAGTTGGCGTCCGGATACACGAATTCGCCCTGGCTCTTCTTGTAGTCGGCCACGGCCTGCAGGTAGCGAGGACGCGCCAGCAGTTCCTCGCCCTCACGACGCTTCTCGTCCTGCTCGATCTGCAGCAGGGTCGGCATCAATGCCACCGCATAGCGCAGCGCCGGGTCGTCGCTGGCCTCGAACGCGGCGCGGTCGGCATGCAGCCACTTCAGGCGCGCCTCGGTGTTGCCCAGATGGGTGCCGGCCAGACGCGTGGCGGCGGCCTGCGCGTCGGCACCGGCCAGCCACTGGTCCAGGGCCGGCAGGCGCTGCGCCTTCGGCAGCTTCAGGTACTGGTCGAACCAGTAGCGCTGCAACTGGCTGTCCATGGCCGCGACGTAGCGGCGCTCCATCTGCTTCATCACGCCCTCGATCTCGGGCAGATCGCGCTCCTGATAGCCCGGCTCGCGCTCGGCATCCGGCTTGGCGCGTTCGATCGACAGGCGGTACAAGGTCACTGCACTGCCGAGCACGCCAGTGCGACGCATCTGCCGCAGCACCAGGTCGCGGTCGCGGGTGGCCTTGGCCTGCTCGCCAAGCGCCAGCAGCTGCGCATGCGCCTGCAACGCCGCCTTGCCCTCGCCGCCCTGGCGCTTGAGCCAGGCCAGCACCGCGTCTTCCTCGGCATGCTTCTTGGCCGCCGCATCGATGCGCTGGAAGCCTTCCAACTGCCCCTCGTAGTTCTTGGCTGTGTTGTTCCAGTTGGCCATGGTCGCGGCGTACTTCACCTGGATGTCCGGGTTCTGCTTGCCGGCCTGCTCGACCAGCGCGATCAGGTCGCGGTACTGGCGCGCGCTGGTGGGATAGCCCCAGCTCGCGGTGGCGTCGAATTCGGAGGCCAGCGCGTAGCGGTTGGTGCGCCCCGGGTACCCGGCGACCATGACGAAATCGCCGGCGCCCAGCGGCTGGTCGGCGAACTTCAGGAAGTGCTTGGGCTGGTACGGCACGTTGTCCTTGGCGTAGGCAGCCGGCTTGCCGTCCTTGCCGACGTAGGCGCGGTAGAACGAGAAGTCGCCGGTGTGGCGCGGCCACATCCAGTTGTCGACGTCGCCGCCGAACTTGCCGATGCCCGACGGCGGCGCGTAGGCCAGGCGCACGTCGCGGATTTCCAGGGTGCGGAACAGGCGGTAGGTGTTGCCACCGGAGAAGCTGTACAGCTCGCAGCGGTAGCCGGCATCGGCTTCGCACGCGGCGACCTGGGCCTTGTCGAAATCTTCCAGCGCCTGCGTGCGCTTGAGCGCATCGTTGCCGGCGGCGGCCATCGCCGCCTTGGCCTGCGCGGTGACGTCGGTGATGCGGTCGAGCACGTAGATGCGCGCGTTCGGGCCCGCGCTCAGTTCGGCGCCCTGGCTGGCGGCGCTGAAGCCGTCGCGGATCAGGTTCTTCTGCGGAGTGGAGTTGAGCTGGATCGCGCCGTAGGCGCAGTGGTGGTTGGTCACCACCAGGCCCTGCGGCGAGACGAAGCTGGCGGTGCAGCCGCCGAGCGAGACGACCGCGCCCATCGGGTCGCCGGTGAGATCGGACAGTTGTTGCGGCGACAGCTTCAGGCCGGCCTGCTGCAGCGGCCCGGCGATGTCCGGCAACTGCTGCGGGACCCACATGCCCTCGCCAGCGTGGGCGACGGAGGCGCCGGACAGGGCGGCCACGGCGGCGATGGCGACAGCCAACGAATTCGAACGCATCGAATAGCTTCCTTGATGACAGACGTTAGAGTGTAACGGCTGTCATCAAGTGGCCGGACCGTGACCAATGGCACCCTGACCGCGCCGCAACATGGCCGCGTCGGCCGGGCGCTTATACTGCGCGCCCTCTTCCCATCGAATCTGCACCGACATGGCGCAAACAATGAAGGCGCTGGTCAAGCGCGAGGCCGCCAAGGGCATCTGGCTGGAACAGGTGCCGGTGCCGGTGCCCGGCCCCAACGAGGTGCTGATCAAGCTGGAAAAGACCGCGATCTGCGGCACCGACCTGCACATCTACCTGTGGGACGAGTGGAGCCAGCGCACCATCAAGCCCGGCCTGACCATCGGCCACGAGTTCGTCGGCCGCATCGCCCAGCTCGGCTCGGCGGTCACCGGCTACGAGGTCGGCCAGCGCGTCTCGGCCGAAGGCCACATCGTCTGCGGCCACTGCCGCAACTGCCGCGGCGGGCGCCCGCACCTGTGCCCGAACACGGTCGGCATCGGCGTCAACGTCAACGGCGCCTTCGCCGAGTACATGGTGATGCCGGCCTCCAACCTGTGGCCGATCCCCGACCAGATCCCGTCCGAACTGGCCGCGTTCTTCGATCCCTACGGCAACGCCGCGCACTGCGCGCTGGAGTTCGACGTGATCGGCGAGGACGTGCTGATCACCGGCGCCGGCCCGATCGGCATCATCGCCGCGGGCATCTGCAAGCACATCGGCGCGCGCAACGTGGTGGTCACCGACGTCAACGACTTCCGCCTGAAGCTGGCCGCGGACATGGGCGCGACCCGCGTGGTCAACGTCGCCAACACCTCGCTCAAGGACGTGATGGCCGACCTGCACATGGAAGGCTTCGACGTGGGCCTGGAGATGAGCGGCAATCCGCGCGCGTTCAACGACATGCTCGACTGCATGTACCACGGCGGCAAGATCGCCATGCTCGGCATCATGCCGCGCGGCGCCGGCTGCGACTGGGACAAGATCATCTTCAAGGGCCTGACCGTGCAGGGCATCTACGGCCGCAAGATGTACGAGACCTGGTACAAGATGACCCAGTTGGTGCTGTCCGGCTTCCCGCTGGGCAAGGTGCTGACCCACCAGTTGACCATCGACGAATTCCAGAAGGGCTTCGACCTGATGGAAGAAGGCAAGGCCGGCAAGGTCGTGCTGAGCTGGTGATGCGCGCGCCGCGGCTACGCGGCGATGCGATGCCGAAAAAGACGAAGGGCGCCTCGCGGCGCCCTTCGTCGTTTCACGAAACGATGCGATCAGAACGCGATCGTGCCCGAGACCACCACGCGGTGACCGGCCAGGCGCTCGGTGAAGTTCGCCGCGCCCTTGTTGTCGGTGTCGTAATAGCCCACGCTCAACGCCAGCGGGCCGACCATCTTGCCCACGCTGACGTTGTAGTCGGTGTAGTCCTGGTACGCGGTCAACGCGCTTTCGTAGGTGGTGCGGCCGACGTGCGCGCCAACGCTGAAGCCCTGCGGCAGCGACCAGTTCCCGTCCAGCGCGTAGTAGAAGCTGTCCCGGTCCAGGTTGTACACGTTGTCGGTGTAGGCCACGGTCAGGGTGTAGGTCTTGAGGAACTTGGTCTTGGTGATCAGTTCGTTGTAGTTAGACTTGCCGGCGCCCGGATAGCCGTAGCGGTTGACCATCACGTCGAAGTTCCAGTCCGGCGAGAAATCGACGTTGTAGCCGACGAAGCCGTCCACTTCCCAATCCGGATCGCCCGCGCCGAAATCGACGTTGGAGCCCCAGGTGCCCACGTACAGGCCGAACGGCGAGGTGTAGGTGAGGCCGGCCTGGAACGCCGGGCCCTTGTCGGTTTGGGAGACGCCACGGAACACGTAGTCGCTGACCACGCCATAGGAGCCGGTGATCGGCGAGGTGGGCTCGTCCTGGGCCAGGACGGTGAGCGGCGAAGCAGCCAGTGCGACGGCCAGGGCGAGAGTGGTCTTGTTCACCGGTCATTCTCCTAGGGTTGACGAGGGAGGGGTGCAGCGACGAGGCGGATGCGCCTTTACGGTTTTTTAACTGCTTTGATCGTGCAGTGCAACAACTTTTCACGCGGCGCATGCCACGCCGTGACACAAAACCCCGGATTCGCGCCAAGCGCGGACACAGCGAGCCGCCGACAGCGGGAGCCGGCCTGCCAGGGAAGGCCCTCGTCCGGGAGTTGGCGGTCAGACCGAGACCGGGCAGGCAGCCGCTGGCCACACCAATGCGCAGGCGCGGCGGTCGCCGATCGGCAGGGCGCAATGGCGCCTCAGTCGGGCCGGGCGAAGACCCCGAAACGGCGTGCGCGCAGGTGCAATGGCTGGCCCGGCGCGTAGTCGGGTGCCCCCTCGCCCGCCGGCAGTTCCACCTCGACCTCGTCGTGACCGTGCGCCAACTGCGCACGCAGGCGCAGCCGCGGGCCGCTGCGCTGGATCGACAGCACCGTCGCCGCCCAGCCCTCGTTGCCTGGCGCCAGGTCTTCCGGCCGCACATACAGCTCGACCGGACCACTGGACAGCGACGTCGACGGCGCCGGCAAGGCCAGGCCGCCGACCTGCACCGCCCCGGCGTGCAGACGCGCGGGCAGCCGGTTCACCGCGCCGACGAAGGCGTAGACGAAGGACGACGCCGGCTGCTCGTAGACCTGTGCAGGGCTGCCGATCTGCTCGATCCGGCCGCGGTTGAGGATGGCCACGCGGTCGGCCAGTTCCAGCGCCTCTTCCTGGTCGTGGGTGACGAACACCGTGGTCAGGCCGGTGCGTTCGTGCAGCTCGCGCAGCCAGCGCCGCAGGTCGCGGCGGACCTGCGCGTCGAGCGCGCCGAACGGTTCGTCGAGCAACAGCACGCGCGGCTCGATCGCCAGCGCGCGGGCCAGCGCCACGCGCTGGCGCTGGCCGCCGGACAGTTGCGCCGGGTAGCGTCGCTCCAGGTCGTGCAACTGCACCAGCGCCAGCAGTTCCTGCACCCGCGCGCGGATGCGCGACTCGCTCCAGCGCGCCTCGCGGCGCACGCGCAGACCGAAGGCGATGTTCTCGTACACGCTCATGTGCTTGAACAAGGCGTAGTGCTGGAACACGAAGCCGACCCGGCGCGCCTGCACCGACAGCGCGGTGGCGTCCTCGCCGTGGATCAGCACGCGTCCGCGGTCGGCATGTTCCAGCCCCGCGATCACCCGCAGCAGCGTGGTCTTACCGGAGCCGGAGGGCCCCAGCAGCGCCAGCAGTTCGCCCTGGCGGATGTCCAGGCTGACGTCGTCGAGCGCGGCGAAATCGCCGAAGCGCTTGCCCAGATGCTGTACGCGGATGCTCATTGCAACCTCAATGTCGGTGAGTGGCGGCCAGCGCCGCGCCGTGGCGCCGGTGCAGCCAGGACTTGACGGCGAGCGTCAGCAGCGCGGTCAGCGCCAGCAGGCTGGCGCAGGCGAAGGCCGCGCTGTAGGCGTATTCGTTGTAGAGGATCTCCACATGCAGCGGCAGCGTGTTGGTGCGCCCGCGGATCTGTCCGGACACCACCGATACCGCGCCGAACTCGCCCATCGCCCGCGCACTGCACAGCAGCACGCCGTACAGCAGGCCCCAGCGGATGTTCGGCAGGGTCACCCGCAGGAACGTCTGCCAACCGCTGGCGCCCAGGCTCAGCGCCGCCAGCTCCTCGTCGTCGCCCTGCTGCTCCATCAGCGGCATCAGCTCACGGGCGATGAAGGGAAAAGTGACGAAGGTGGTCGCCAGCACGATGCCCGGCAGTGCGAACACGATGCGCGGCAGATGCAGCGACACGTCGCCCAGCGGCGGCAGATGCAGCCACACGCCTTCGTCGATCAACGGCCAGGCCCAGCCGTTGCGGCCGAAGATCAGGATGAACAACAGGCCGGCGACCACCGGCGACACCGAGAACGGCAGGTCGATCAGGCTCACCAGCAGGCGCTTGCCGGGGAAACGGTGCTTGCTGACCGCCCAGGCCGCGGCCACGCCGAACACCAGGTTCAACGGCACCACGATCGCCGCCACCAGCAGGGTCAGGCGGATCGCCGCCAACGCGTCCGGATCGGAGATCGCGCGCCAGAACACGCCGACGCCGCTGCGCAACGCCTCGGTGAACACCAGCAGCAAGGGCAGCAGCAGGAACGCCAGCAGGAAGGCGAGCACGCCGCCGATCAGCAACCGCCGCACCCAGCGCGGCTCGTCGACCACCGAAGCCTGCACGTGCGCGGCGACGGCGGCAGCGCCGGCCTGCCCGGGGACGTGCGCGGCCAGCGCGGACACGACCGACGCCATCACGCCACCGCCCTGCCGCGCCGCGCGAACCAGGCCTGCGCCCCATTCACCAGTAGCAGCGACAGCAGCGACAACAGCAGCATCGCTGCGGCGATCGCGCTGGCGCCGCCGTAGTCGAACTCTTCCAGGCGGATGGTGATCAGCAACGGCGCGATCTCGGTGGCATTGGGCAGGTTGCCGGCGATGAAGATCACCGAGCCGTACTCGCCGACGCCACGCGCGAAGGCCAGCGCGAATCCGGTCAGCACCGCCGGCCACAGGGTCGGCAGCACTACCCGGCGCACCGTCTGCCAGCGCCCGGCACCGAGCGTGGCCGCCGCCTCTTCCAGTTCGCGCTCGGCCTCGGCCAGCACCGGCTGCACGATCCGCACCACGAACGGCAGCCCCACGAACACCAGCGCCACGACGATGCCCAGTGGCGCGTAAGCGACCTTGACCCCGCTCGCCCCGCTGACCTGCATCAGCCCGACATAGCCGATCAGCAGGCCGCCGACGCCCAGTGCGGCCAGGCTCAGCACGGCGACCGTGCCGAGCAGGCGCTGCAGCACACGCAGCGGTGCCGGCAGCAGCGCCTGGCTACGCCGCAGCAGCGCGTAGCCGGTCGCCGCCAGCGCCAGCAGCAGCGCCAGCCGCGGCCACCACCAGGCCAGCGTCGGCAGGCTGGCCGCCAGCGCCTGCGTCGGCTGCTCCAGCCAGCGCCCGATCCAGCCGTTGCTGCCGTACAACGCGGTCAGGGCGATGCCTGCCACCGCGGTCGGCAGGGCGAACGGCAGATCGATCATCGCGTCGAACAGGCGCTTGCCGGGAAAGCGATAGCGCACGAACACCCAGGCCACCCAGGTGCCCATCACCGCATTGAACGCGGCCGCGGCCAACGCGGTGCCGAAACTCAAGCGCAACGCCGCCAGCACCCGCGGCTCGCTCCACACCCGCCACACGCCGTCCCAGCCCAGTCCGCTGGTCTTGAGCAGCACCGCGAACAAGGGGATCAGCACCACCAGTCCCAGCCAGGTCAGGGTGATGCCCAGACTGAGCCCCAACCCCGGCATCACCCGGCGCTGGCGCGGTGCGCGGGCAACGGCGGCGGCGGTCACGGCCATCGCGTCACTTGCTCGCCTGGATCTGGTCGAACAGGCCGCCGTCGTCGAAGTGCGTGGCCTGCGCCTTGGCCCAGGACCCGAACGCCTGATCGATGGTGACCAGGCGCACCTTCGGCAGCCGCGCCAGATCGGCGCGATCGGCATACTCGGGATGGCGCGGCCGGTAATAGTGTCTGGCCGCGATCTTCTGTCCTTCCGGCGAGTACAGGTACTTCAGGTATTCCTCTGCCACCGCGCGGGTGCCGTGCTTGTCCACGTTCTTGTCGACCAGCGCCACCGACGGCTCGGCCAGGATCGACAGCTTCGGCACGACGATCTCGAACTTGTCCTGGCCCAGTTCCTGCTGCGCCAGGAACGCCTCGTTCTCCCAGGCCAGCAGCACGTCGCCGATGCCGCGTTGGACGAAGGTGGTGGTGGCGCCGCGCGCGCCGGTATCCAGCACCGGCACGTTGCGGAACAGCGCGCGCATGTAGTTGAGGATGCGTTCGCGGTCGCCCTTGAAGATGTGGTCGGCGTAGGCCCAGGCGGCCAGGTAGTTCCAGCGCGCGCCGCCGGAGGTCTTGGGATTGGGGGTGATCACCGACACGCCGCTGCGCAGCAGGTCGGGCCAGTCCTTGATCCCTTTCGGATTGCCCTTGCGCACCAGGAACACGATGGTCGAGGTGTACGGCGCGCTGTTGTCGGGCAGGCGCGTGGCCCAGTTCGCATCGATCAGCTTGCTCTTGGCGGCGATCGCATCGACGTCGTAGGCCAATGCCAGCGTCACCACGTCCGCCTCGACCCCGTCGATCACCGCGCGCGCCTGCTTGCCGGAGCCGCCGTGCGAGGTCTCCACCGCGACCTGCTCGCCGGGATGCAGTTGCGCCCAGTGCCTGGCGAAGGCGGCGTTGTAGTCCCGGTACAGCTCGCGGGTGGGATCGTAGGACACGTTGAGCAGTTGCGTCTCGGCGGCGGCCGCGGCCCCGGCGAACACGCACAGTGCGAGCGCGAGCAGCGGGCGCCAGCGGCGCGGCGGAAGGCTGGACATGGGCGATTCTCCGAAAACACACAGGCCGACGCCGCGGCCGATACCCGCCGCGGACCATGACGCATGCTGCGCAGCGGCAGGCGGCGGGTGAAATGACTTCCCGGCAGCGGCTCATGCCATTTGTGCATGACGGCCGCGGCCGGCGCGGGCGCCGCGGTAACATCGCCGCTTCTTTCCGCCGCGCGTGCCCGTCATGACCGACTCCCGCCTCACCCAGCACTACGCCGAGGAACTGGACGCGATCCGCGCCCAGGGCCTGTTCAAGTCCGAGCGCATCATCGTCGGCCCGCAGGCGGCGGAAATCGTCCTCGCCGACGGCCGCCGCGTGCTGAACTTCTGCGCCAACAACTACCTGGGCCTGGCCGATCATCCGGCACTGATCCAGGCCGCCAAGGACGCGCTGGACACGCACGGCTTCGGCATGGCCTCGGTGCGCTTCATCTGCGGCACCCAGGACCTGCACAAGCAACTGGAAGCGCAGATCGCCACGTTCTTCGGCACCGAGGACACCATCCTCTACGCCGCCTGCTTCGACGCCAACGGCGGCCTGTTCGAACCGCTGCTGGGCGAGCAGGACGCGATCATCTCCGACGCGCTCAACCACGCCTCGATCATCGACGGCGTGCGCCTGTGCAAGGCCAAGCGCTTCCGCTACGCCAACTGCGACATGGCCGACCTGGAAGCGCAACTGCAGGCGGCCGACGCCGCCGGCTGCAAGACCAAGCTGATCACCAGCGACGGCGTGTTCTCGATGGACGGCTTCATCGCCCCGCTGGACGAGATCACCGCGCTGGCGAAGAAGTACAACGCGCTGGTGCACATCGACGAATGCCATGCCACCGGCTTCCTCGGCGCCAGCGGCCGCGGCTCGGCCGAGGTCAAGGGCGTGCTGGACCGGATCGATATCGTCACCGGCACCCTGGGCAAGGCCATGGGCGGCGCGCTGGGCGGTTTCACCACCGGCCGCCGCGAGGTGATCGAACTGCTGCGCCAGCGCTCGCGGCCCTACCTGTTCTCCAACTCGCTGCCGCCGCACGTGGTCGCGGCCGGCATCAAGGCCTTCGCGATGCTCGACGCGGCCGACGACCTGCGCGCGCGCCTGGTCGAGAACACCGCCTACTTCCGCGAGCGCATGGCCGCCGCCGGTTTCGACATCAAGCCCGGCACCCATCCGATCTGCCCGGTGATGCTGTACGACGCGCCGCTGGCGCAGCGCTTCGCCGAACGGCTGCTGGAGGAAGGCATCTACGCCATCGGCTTCTTCTTCCCGGTGGTGCCCAAGGGCCAGGCGCGGATCCGCACCCAGATCAGCGCCGCGCACACCCGCGCCCACCTGGACCGGGCGATCGACGCGTTCACCCGTATCGGCCGCGAACTGGGCGTACTCGCCGCCTGAGATGCGCGCCGCGCTGCGCCAACGGCTGTTGCTGGCGGCGCAGACCGACGCCCAGGCGCAAGCGCTGGAGGACGGCTGGGAGACCCGCTGCCTGCATTGCCGCCGGCGCCTGCGCCTGCGCGCTGACGGCGAACCGCTCGGACACAGCACGCTGGAACACGTAGTGCCGCAGGCCTGGTTCGGGCGCCGCGTCGCCGCGGCGCTCTGCGCCCAGGTCGGCGACGATCCCAACGATGCCCGAAACCTGGCGCTGGCCTGCGCCGGCTGCAATCACGCCAAGGGCCGTCACCACGATGCGCGTGGGCCGCAGGACGCGCGCGCCCGCGAGGTGGTCGCCGCCCTGCTCAGCGCGCGGCTGGCGCGCTGGCGTCCGCCGCCGGCGCCAACGCCCTGACTTCCGCGGCGCTGAGCTCACGCCACGCGCCCTTGCCCAGGTCGCCCAGTACCAACTCGCCGACCGCCACCCGCACCAACCGCAGCACGTCCAGGCCAAGCACGGCCAGCAGCCGCCGGATCTGCCGGTTGCGTCCCTCGTCCAGCACCACTTCCAGCCAGGCATGGCGCTCGCCCTGGCGCAGCAGGCGCGCCTGCTTGGCCCGCAGCGGTTCGCCGTCGTCGACCACGCCGGCACACATCCGTGCCAGCAGCGCCGCGTCGGGCACCGCGTCCACCTGCACGTGATAGGTCTTGTCCGGGCCGCTGCCCGGATCGGTGACCCGCGCCGCCCACTGCGGATCGTTGCTGAACAGCAGCAGGCCCTCGCTGGCCTTGTCCAGGCGCCCGACCGGCGCCAGCCACGGCAGGCCGGCACCGTCGAAACAGCGGTACACGGTGTCGCGGCCACGCTCGTCCTGCGCACTGGTGACCAGCCCGCGCGGCTTGTTGAGCATCAGGTACCGGCGCGCGGTGTCGGCCAGCGGCGCGCCGTCCACGGCCAGCCGGTGGCGGCCCTGCAGGATCGGGAATTCGGGATCGGTGACGATGCGTCCGTCGACGGCGACGCGGCCGGCGGCGATCCAGCGCGCGGCCTCGGTGCGCGAGCACAGGCCCAGCTTGGACAGGGTGCGGGCCAGGCCGTGGCGCGGCACGGCCGGCGCGGTGCTGCGCGCGGGCGAGCGCGGACGCGCGGGCGCCGCCGGGGACGACGCCGGACGGCGGGAACGCGGCGGCTTGGCCCCTCGCACGGCGCGAACGGGCGCGGACGCGAGCGGCCGCGCGCCGGACTTACTGCTTGTTGGCGTCGGCCGGCGCCGGCGCCTCGGCGGCGGCGGCGGGTGCCGGAGCCGGACGCGCCTTGACCACGCGCACGCCGCGCGCCTTCATCCACGCGTCGAACTCCTCGGCGGTCATGCGCTTGCCGTTCTGGCTCATGTCGAACCGCCATGGCGTGTTGTCGAAGGCGGTGGCCGGCTTGTAGGCGGCCGGATCGTTCGGCTTCACCGCGCCCGGGGTGGCGTTGGCCAGGCTCTGGCAGCCTTCGGCGCGCAGCCGCAGCAGCACGCGGTCCAGCGACTGGTCGCTGCTGTAGGACTGGGTCAGCACGCCGCTGGGCATGCCCAGCTGCACGTTGCGGCTGAACAGTTCCGAAGCGACCGGCGCGGCGACCGTGGCCGGCAGCGCCAGCGGCTTGGGCAGCAGATCGCCGGAGCAATCCGGTGCGGCGTGGGCCGCAGGAATCAGGGCAAGCGCGAGCAGGCTGGCCGTCACGATACGCAGCATCGGTTTTTTTCCATTCAGGCGAGTCGACGAGCGAGTGTAGGCAGGCCCCGGCGTGCTTTCAACTGTTACCGGCACTACATGCGCTAAATAATTGGGATTGCTGAAAAAATTCAGCTTGAATGCTTTGTGCATCCTGCAGAAGCGGCCTCAGCCGCGGCGGGCATTTCCGGGACGTCTGTCGCGGCTGAAGCCGCTCCCACAACGACACCGACATACATTTCCCACCCCACAAAAACAAAGCCCGGCACGAGGCCGGGCTTTGCTTGAGACTGGAAGCGTCCGATTAGTTCTGGACGTTCAGCTCGGTACGACGGTTCTTCGCACGGCCTTCCGGATTGTCCGAACCATCCGGGTTGGTGTTCGGGGCAATCGGACGGCTCTCGCCGTAGCCGATCGGACCGACCAGACGCGAAGCGCTGACGCCGTTCTTGGTCAGGTAGTCGTACACGACGCGGGCGCGGCGCTCGGACAGCTTCTGGTTGTAGGCTTCGGTACCCTTCGAGTCGGTGTGACCGGCAACCTCGACGCGCAGGTCGGGGTAACGCTTCAGGATCTCGGTGGCCTCGCCCAGGATCGCCACGGCGTCCGGACGCAGGTTCGCCTTGTTGAAGTCGAAGTTGACGCCCTTCAGGTCGATCGACACCGGCACCGGGCAGCCGTCCGGACCGATGGTCTGGCCAGGCTGGGAGTTCGGGCACTTGTCGTCGCAGTTGTTGACGCCGTCACCATCGTCGTCCAGATCGGCGCAGCTCGGCGCAGCGGCCGGCGGCGGCGGCGGGGCGACCGGGGCAGCCGGCGGCGGGCCCAGCGGGATCACGACGCCGACCGAAGCCAGCACGTCGCCGAACCAGTTCTGCGACGGAGCGGCAACGCTCTGGTCGTCGAAGTCAGCGCGGTAGGCCACTTCGGCACGCACGGCAACGCGCTTGTCGAAGGTGGTCTGCAGACCGACGCCGGCCTTGGCGGCAAAGTTGCCGTCCTTGCGCTGGCCCGGGGAGACCGGACCGCCGGTGTCGAACTCTTCTTCCGAGCGCTGGTAGCCCAGGCCGAACAGCAGGTACGGGTTCCAGCCGCGGCCTTCCTGGATGAAGTGGCGACGCAGGTCGAACGAGATGCCGTACTGGCTCCAGTTCAGGTCCTGGTTCTTGTCGAAGTTCGGGTTCTGATAGTTCAGCTCACCGTCCAGCGACCAGTTCGGGTTGATGAACTTGCCCAGGCCCAGGGTGACGAAGGGCGCATCGTTGGTGGTGCGGTCCTTGTCCTGGAAGTTGAAACCAGCCGAACCGGTCAGGTACCAGCGGTCGTCGAATTCCTGCGCGGACGCTGCCTGGGCGACGGCCAGACCGCCCAGCAACGCGGCGGTGAGAATTTTCTTGTTCATTAATACAACTCCTTGTTTCGGGGAGATAGAAACCGGTAGAGGCATGGTTCAGTACAGATGTCTCGTCACATCCAGACGGCCGTTTCCGCACGCCATCGCCGCGCACATTATGCGCGGCATAGTGAAGATGGCGTTAACGAGCACGTAACATGTGAAAGTCAACGCCAGCCCCTCCTAGGCCGTGGATACACCCTATACAGGTTGATGAAATCCCGCAATGCGGCACGGAGATGACCGTTTGCGGTCGTAGACAACGGCCAGCAGGGCGACCCAGTTCTCACCGCGGCCGCGCCCATGGCGGCGGGTCGGCCAACTCGGCCTGCATGAACTCGACGAAGGCCCGCACCCGCGGCGGCACCAGCCTGCGCTGCGGCATCACCGCGTGGATGCCGGTTTCGGTCAGCGGGTAGTCGGCCAGCACCTGGCACAACCGCCCCTGCCGCAGGTCCTCGGCCACGTGCCATTCCGAATGCAGGGCGATGCCCTGCCCGTTGACCGCGGCATCGCGCAGCACCTCGCCGAAGTTGGTCTCCAGCGGCCCGGCCACGCGGACGGCGATTTCGCCGTCGGGTCCCTGCAGCCGCCAGGTGTCCTGGCGGCCGTCGCTGCCGGTCAGCAGCAGGCAGGCGTGCGCGGCCAGGTCGGCCGGCGTGGCCGGGGTGCCGTGGCGGCGCAGGTAGTCGGGCGAGGCGCAGAGCATGCGCCGATTGCCGGCCAGGCGCCGCGCGACCAGGCTGGAGTCGCGCAGGGTGCCGATGCGGATCGCCAGGTCGAAGCCTTCGCTGACCAGGTCGACGACGTTGTCGCTGAGGTGCACGCTCAGCCGCACCTGCGGATGCAGCGCCATGAAGCGCGGCAGCAGCGGCGACACATACAGGCGGCCGAACGCCGCCGACATCGTCACCCGCAGGGTGCCGGCGGCGCTGGCGCCGGCCTGGCGCAGGCCGCCGGCCAGCGATTCCAGGTCCTCGACCAGCGGCCGCCCCTGCTCGGCCAGTTGCAGGCCTTCCGGGGTCGGGTGCAGGCGCCGCGTGGTCCGGTGCAGCAGGCGCACGCCGAGCGCGCGCTCCAGCCGCTGCAGCCGCTGGCTGGCCACCGCCACCGACAGATCCAGGCTGCGCGCGGCGGCGCTGATCGAGCCGAGGTCGAGCACGCGCAGGAACAGGGCGATGTCGCCGATCCGGTCCATTGTGTGGATTCCATTGAAAGTCGTTCAATATTTTTACTGTTTTTGCTGAGAACCTGCAGGCCTAGGCTGCCGTCCTCCCGCCACTTCCGGAGCCGCCGCATGGCCGCCTCGCTCGCCCCGCCTCCCCATCCGCCCGCTGCCGGGCGCACGCCGATCGCGCTGTTCGCGCTGACCGCTGGCGCCTTCGGCATCGGCACCACCGAGTTCGTGATCATGGGCCTGCTGCTGCAGGTCGCCGCCGACCTGCGGGTCAGCGTTCCCGCCGCCGGGCTGCTGATCTCCGGCTATGCGCTGGGCGTGTTCGTCGGCGCGCCGCTGCTGACCGTGGCCAGCCGGCGCTGGCCGCGCAAGCGCGTGCTGCTGGCGCTGATGCTGGTGTTCACCGCCGGCAACCTGGCCTGCGCGCTGGCGCCGAGCTACGCGGCGCTGATGGCGGCGCGGGTGGTGACCTCGCTGGCGCACGGCACCTTCTTCGGCGTCGGCGCGGTGGTCGCCACCACCCTGGTGCCCCCGCAGCGCAAGGCCTCGGCGATCTCGACCATGTTCACAGGCCTCACCGTCGCCACCCTGCTCGGGGTGCCGGCCGGCGCCTGGCTGGGCCTGCACCATGGCTGGCGCGCCACGTTCTGGGCGGTGGCGGCGATCGGTGCTCTGGCCACCGTGGTGATCGCCGCACTGGTCCCGGCCGACCGCGATGCCACGCCGGCGCCGCCGCTGCGCGAGGAACTGCGCGCGGTCGGTCGCGGCCCGGTGCTGCTGGGCCTGGCGACGACGGTGCTGGGCTATGCGGGCGTGTTCGCCGTGTACACCTATGTGCAGCCGCTGCTGACCCAGATCACTGGAGTTTCCGAGAGTGCGGTGTCGCCGCTGCTGCTGGTGTTCGGCGTGGGCATGATCGTCGGCAACGTGCTCGGCGGACGCCTGGCCGACGGCCGCCCGCGGCAGGCGCTGCCGCTGAGCCTGGGCGTGCTGGCGGTGGTGCTGGCGGCACTGCCCCTCGCCCTGCCGTCGGCGCCGGCGATGACGCTGGGCATCGGCCTGCTGGGCGTGGCCGCGTTCGCCACGGTGGCGCCGCTGCAGGTGTGGGTGCTGGGCAAGGCCGGCGAGGCCGGCCGGCATCTGGCCTCGAGCCTGAACATCGGTGCGTTCAACCTGGGCAACGCGCTGGGTGCCTGGCTGGGCGGCCTGGTGCTCGGCCATGGCGGCAGCCTGTCGCAACTGCCGTGGGTGGCGGCGCTGCTGACCCTGGCCGGATTGGCGGTGGCGCTGGGCGCGCTGCGGCTGTCGCCGGCCGCTGCCACACCCGCCGCCAGTCACGGCGCGGGTTGCGCCGCCGGCGGTGCGGCATGAGCCGTCCGATGGCGACGGCCGCGCTGGCGACGGCACTGCTGGGCGCGGCGGTCGTTGGGGACGCGGCGCCGCGCGAGTGGATCGCGACCTGGCAGGCCAGCCCGCAGCCGCTGTGGAGCGCGGACTTCCCGTTCCCGACGCAGACGCCGTTCCACTTGTGGCGGCAGACCGTGCGCCAGGTGGCGCGGGTGAGCCTCGGCGGCAGCGAGGTGCGGGTGGAACTGAGCAACGCCTATGGCGATGCGCCACTGCACATCGGCGCCGCGTCGCTGGCGCTGGCCGGCGATGGCGCTGCGACTCTGCCCGGCTCGCAGCGGCCTCTGCGCTTCGGCGGCAGGACCGAAGCGACCGTGCCGCCGGGCGCGCCGGTGCTCAGCGACCCGGTGGCGCTGAGCGTGCCGGACCTGGCCCGGCTCAGCATCAGCCTGTACCTGCCGCAGCCGACCGCGCCGTCGACCTTCCACTGGGAGGGCCTGCAGAGCGCATGGCTGGCCGAGGGCGAGCGCACCGCCGACGCCACGCTGGCCGATGCCACGGCGCTGCCGGTGCGGCTGTTCGTCAGCGGCATCCAGGTGCGCCGCGCCGATGCCATCGGCGCGGTGGTGGCGTTGGGCGATTCGATCACCGACGGCGCCGCCTCGACGCCGGGGCAGGACCGGCGCTGGCCGGACCAGTTGGCCACGCGGCTGGCCGCGCAGCGGGTGGCGGTGCTCAACGCGGGCATCTCCGGCGGGCGCGTGCTGCGCGACCGCATGGGCCAGAACGCGCTGGCGCGGCTGGACCGCGACGTGCTGGCGCAGCCCGGCGTGCACACCGTGATTCTGCTGATGGGCATCAACGACATCAGTTGGTACGGCACGCCGTTCGCGCCGGACGATGCGCCGGTGCCGGCCGAGGATCTGATCGCCGGCTACCGGCAGGTGCTGCAGCGCGCGCAGGCGCGCGGCCTGCGGGTGATCGGCGCCACCCTCACCCCGTTCGAGGGCGCGCTGCCGGACTCGCCGATCCCCGGCTACTACAGCCCGCAGAAGGAGGCCGTGCGCCAGCAGGTCAATGCCTGGCTGCGCGCCGGCAACGGCTTCGACGCGATCCTGGATTTCGATGCGCTGCTGCGCGACCCCGCGCACCCGGCGCGGATGCGGTCGGAATTCGACTCGGGCGACCACCTGCACCCCGGCGACGCCGGCTACGCGGCCATGGCCGAGGCCGCTGCGCAGTTGCTCGGCGCCACCGCAGCCGCTTCCACCTCCGCTGCGACCGACGCCGTCGACACCGACGCCGCGGCGCGCTGACGCCTTCTCTCCCCTCCCTTCCTCCTTCCCTCATCAGGAGTGTTTCATGGAATACCGTCATCTCGGCGCATCCGGCTTCAAGGTTCCCGTGCTCAGCTTCGGCACCGGTACCTTCGCCGGCACCGATCCGTTCTTCGCCACCTGGGGCAATTCGGACGTGGACCAGGCCCGGCGCCTGATCGACATCTGCCTGGAAGCCGGCGTCACCCTGTTCGACAGCGCCGACGTCTATTCCGGCGGCGCCGCCGAATCGGTGCTGGGCGCGGCGATCAAGGGCCGCCGCGACCAGGTGCTGCTCTCGACCAAGGCCGGCTTTCGCTTCGACCGGGCCGCAGCCAACAGTGTCGGTTCCTCGCGCTTCCATCTGGTGCGCGCGGTGGAAGCGGCGCTGACCCGCCTGGGCACGGATTACCTCGACCTGTTCCAGTTGCACGGCTTCGACGCGCGCACGCCGGTGGAGGAAACCCTGTCCACGCTCGACGACCTGGTGCGTGCCGGCAAGATCCGCTACCTCGGCGTGTCCAACTTCTCCGGCTGGCAGCTGATGAAGTCGCTGGCGGTGGCCGACCGCCACGGCTGGTCGCGCTACGTCGCGCACCAGGCCTATTACTCGCTGATCGGGCGCGACTACGAGGAGGAACTGATGCCGCTGGGCCTGGACCAGGGCGTGGGCGCGCTGGTGTGGAGCCCGCTGGGCTGGGGCCGGCTGACCGGCAAGCTGCGCCGCGGCCAGCCGCTGCCGGAAAGCAGCCGCCTGCACGACAAGGCGGTCACCGAGGCCGGGCCGCCGGTGGAGGAAGAGCGCCTGTACCGGGTGATCGACGCCCTGGAAGCCATCGCCGCCGAAACCGGCCGCAGCGTGCCGCAGATCGCACTGAATTGGCTGTTGCAGCGACCGACGGTCAGCAGCGTGATCATTGGCGCACGGACCGAAGACCAGTTGCGGCAGAATCTGGGGGCGGTCGGCTGGACCCTCGATGCCGCCCACGTGCAACAGCTGGATGCGGCCAGCGCGGCGGTACCGGCGTATCCGTACTGGCACCAGCGCGGCTTCGCCGAGCGCAACCCGCGGCCGGTCTGAGCCGCGGCCGTGCCCTCCTTTCCTTCACGTCCAGGAGCCTCCATGAAAGCGGTCGCCACCTTCCATCCCCTGCCGATCGACGATCCGCAGTCGCTGCACGACCTCGACCTGCCGACGCCGCCCGCGCCCGCCGGCCACGACCTGCTGGTGCGGGTGGAGGCGGTGTCGGTCAATCCGGTGGACACCAAGGTCCGCGCCAAGGGCGCAAGCGACGGCCAGCCCAAGGTGCTGGGCTACGACGCCGCCGGCGTGGTCGAGGCGGTCGGGCCAGAGGTCGACGGTTTGGAGCCGGGCGACGAGGTCTACTACGCCGGCGACATCACCCGTGCCGGCAGCAACGCGCAATACCAACTGGTGGATGCGCGCATCGTCGCGCGCAAGCCGGCCACGATGGACTTCGCCCAGGCCGCGGCGCTGCCGCTGACCACCCTCACCGCTTGGGAACTGCTGTTCCAGCGCATGCCGTTCGACTTCGACGACGAACACAACCGCGGCCGCCGCCTGCTGGTGATCGGCGGCGCCGGCGGGGTCGGCTCGATCGCGATCCAACTGGCGCGGCATGCCGGCTTCGAGGTGATCGCCACCGCCTCGCGGCCGCAGACCCGCGACTGGTGCCTGCAACTCGGCGCGCACCACGTCATCGACCATCGCCAGGAGCTGGCGCCGCAGCTGCAGGCACTGGGCATCGACCAGGTGGACGCCGCGCTGAACCTGGCCGACACCGACCGCTACTGGCAGGCGCTGGGCGAGTTGCTGGCGCCGCAGGGCCACGTCGGGCTGATCGTCGAGCCGAGCGGTCCACTGCACATCGGCGACCCGTACAAGGCCAAGTGCATCGGCATCCACTGGGAAATGATGTTCGCACGCGCCCGGTTCCGCACCGACGACATGATCGAACAGCACCGCATCCTGGCACGCACCGCCAGCCTGGTGGACGCCGGCGAACTGCGCACCACCCTGACCGAGACCCTGACCCCGATCAACGCCACCACCCTGCGCGAGGCGCACCGGCGCCTGGAGTCGGGCAGCACCATCGGCAAACTGGCGCTGGTCGGCTGGGGCTGAGCGGCGGCACAGTGATCGGAACGTTGGCACGGTCGCCCCGCCGACCGTAACCGCTCCCGCTCCTGCTCCTGCTCCTGCTCCTGCTCCCGCTGTTGCTTGTGCTGTTGCTGTGCTTTTGATCTACCGGGTCCCCTCGGCGCGGCAGACACGACGGGCGAATACCCGAAGGGCGACGCGCAGGATGCGCGTCGTTTTCCGCCGGCACATGGATGTGCCGTCGGAAAATGCCCGACGTGGCTGCGAACCTGGAGCGCGTTAGCGCGGAAGGCGCGCTGCGG
>NZ_NMPP01000023.1:0-16268 GCF_009192885.1 Xanthomonas sp. LMG 12462
TCTGACCACCCGCGGCCGGCCGCGGGTGGTCAGACGTAGGCGCCGACCTTGAACACTTCCACCGCCTGGGTGAGCTGCGCCGACTGCTCCTCCAGCGAGCGCGCGGCGGTGCTGGCTTCTTCCACCAGCGCCACGTTCTGCTGGGTGGTCTCGTCCATGCGCGCGATGGTCTGGTTGACCTGGGCGATGCCGTTGGCCTGCTCGTGCGAGGCGGCGGAGATCTGGCCCATCAGGTCGGTGACGTGCTGCACGCTGGCCACCACCTGGTCCATGGTGGCGCCGGCCTGGTGCACCAGCGTGGCGCCGTGGGCGACGCGCTGCACCGAATCGTCGATCAGGGTCTTGATCTCCTTGGCGGCGCCGGCCGAACGATGCGCGAGCGTGCCGACCTCCGCGGCCACCACCGCGAACCCATTGCCCTGTTCGCCGGCGCGTGCGGCTTCCACCGCGGCGTTGAGGGCGAGGATGTTGGTCTGGAAGGCGATGCCGTCGATCACCGCGATGATGTCGGCGATGCGCCTGGAGGCCGCCTGGATGCCGTCCATGGTCGCCACCACCTGGCCCACCACGTCGCGGCCTTCGCTGGCCACGCCGGCCGCGCCCAGCGCCAGCTGGTTGGCGCGCTGGGCGTGCTCGGCGTTCTGCTTCACCGTGGAGGTCAGTTCCTCCATCGAGGCGGCGGTCTCTTCCAGGCTGGCCGCCTGCTGCTCGCTGCGCTTGGCCAGTTCCTGGTTGCCGCTGGCGATGTCCTCGGCGGCGAAGCCGATGCTGTTGGTGGTGCGCTGGATGTGCGCGACGATGTCGGTGAGGCGGTGCACGGTGCTGTTGGCGTCGTCGCGCATGGCGGCGAACACGCCGTGGAAGTTGCCGCTCATGCGCACGGTGAGGTCGCCGTCGGCGATGCAGCGCAGCAGCGCGGAGAACTTGGCCAGGTTGGCGTCGGCGGTGGCCATCATGGTGTCGAGGTTCTCGACCATGGTGCGGAAGGCGTGCTCGAACTTCTCCGGCTGGCCGCGGTGGGCGAAGTTGCCGGCGCAGGCGGCTTCGGCCAGGGTCTGGATCTGCACGTTGATCGCGTGCAGGTTCTGCTTGACCTGCTGCATCGCCGCGGTGATCGCGGCCTTCTCGCCTGGGTAGTGGGCGATGTCCTGGCTGAGGTCGCCGATGGCGTAGCGGCCCATCACCTCGGTGATGCGCAGCTGGGTCTGCACGTGCGCATCCACCAGGGCATTGGTGTCGGCGACCATGCGCCCGTACTCGCCGGGGAAGCGCTGCGCATCCATGCGATAGCTGATGGCGCCGGCATCGTGGCGCGCAGCCATCTCGCGCTGTGCGGAAATCACCTCGTGCAGGCGCCGCTGCATCTGCTGCATGGCGCGCAGCAACTGCCCGGCCTCGTCGTGGGTGGTGACGGTGTCCGGGCTGCTCAGGTCGCCGGCGCCGATGCGCTCGGCCAGGCCCAGCGCCTGCCGCAGCGGCCGCACCACGCGGCGGGTCAGCAGCAGGGCGATCAGCGTGCCCAGCAGCAGCGCCAGCACGGTGCAGCCGACCATCAGCAACGCGAAGCCGCGCGCAGTGGCCATCGCTTCCTTGGCGGCCTGGCGGTTCTTGGCTTCCTGCAGGTCGATGAAGGCGTTGATGCTGGCCAGCCAGTCGACGAAGGCCGGGCGCGCCTGCTGCAGCAGCAGCGCCTGCGCCTGCACGGTGTCGCCGGCATTGCGCAGCTGCCGCACCTGCGCGATCAGCGGCATGGTGCGCGCTTCGATGCCCTGGATGCGCTGCAGGATGGTTTTCTCCTGGGCGTCGCTGGAGACGGCGAGCAAGGCATCGAGCGGCTGCGCGGCGCGCGCGTAGTCTCCGGCCAGCTTGTCGATGGTCTGCTCGGTCGCCTGGCGGCTGGCCGCATCGTCCAGCAGCACCACGTCGCGCAGGGCGATGGCGCGGTCGTGCACGCTGCCGCGGAAGTTGATCGCGTAGCGCTGCTTGACGCTGTTGACTTCGTTGATCGCGGTGAGTCGCTGGTCGATGCTGTGCACGCGCTGGATGCCGACCACGGTGAGCAGGACCATCAGCACGATGATCGTGAGGAAGCCGAGCGCGAGGCGCTGGCCGATGCGCAGATTGGAAAGGGCGTGCATGGGATCGGGGGAATGGGGGGAAGGAAGAGGGATCGACGGTGGGTGACGGCGGACGGGCAGGCAGGTTGCCTGCGCCCGCGTGACGCGCGCATGGCGCGGGTCCCCCGGGCCGGCGCATGGATAGCGGCGATGGCCTGTCGAACTGAAGGGAAGGGGCGAGGGCGTCCCCTGTGCCGTATCGGGAACGTGACGTTGTGCCGGTCTGCCGCGGCGGTGGCCGCCGGGCAGGTCAGGCAGGGCGCAGTGCCTGGCGAGCGACAAGACCAGGAGCGCGTCGCGCCGCCGCCGCGCGCAGGTGCAGCATGGCACCGCGGGCGGCCGGTGCTAAGGTCCGGGCATGACCGGCGCCGCCGACCCGATCCGCTTCCAGGCGACGCTGCTGCGTCCAGCCATGCCGCCGGACGCGTCCTGGTGTTTCCTGCTGCTGCCTGCGGCGGCCAGCGCCGCGCTGCGCACGCGGGGCCTGGCCAGCGTGGAGGGCCGGTTCGCCGGGCATCCGTTTCAGGCCACGCTGCAACCCGATGGGCAAGGCGGCCACTGGCTGCAGGTCGAGGAGGCGTTGTGGGCGGCCGCGGCGGTCGAGGTCGGCACCACGGTGACCCTGGAGATCGCGCCGGCGGCGGTGGAACCGGAACCCGTGCTGCCCGACGACCTGGCGCGCGCGCTGGCCGCGCATCCGCCTGCGCGTGCGGCCTGGGACACGCTGACCACGGTGGCGCGGCGCGACTGGATCTTCTGGATCGGCGCGGGCAAGCAGGCGCAGACGCGGGTCAAGCGCATCGCCAGCACCTGCGACATGCTCGCTGCGGGCAAGCGGCGGGTCTGCTGCTTCGATCGCTCGGGCATGTACAGCAAGGCCTTCGCCGCGCCGCAGGCGCAATGAGGTCATGGCGCGCACGCCTGGCGTGGCCGCCGTCGCGACAGGATCCTCGCAAGCGCCTGCCTATACTCCGTGACGTCCATCCATGAGGCCCACCGTATGAGTGCATCCACCTCTTCGTCCGCCGCCGCCGCACCGGGCAGCCTGCGCCGCTCGGTGTCCAACACGCTCAAGGGCTCGGCCGGCAACCTGGTGGAGTGGTACGATGTCTACGTCTACTCGGTGTTCGCCACCTACTTCGAATCGCAGTTCTTCTCCAAGGAGGACAAGAACGCCACCCTGTATGTGTGGGCAATCTTCGCGGTGACCTTCCTGATGCGCCCGATCGGCGCCTGGTACTTCGGCCGCTTCGCCGACCGCTACGGCCGCCGCCTGGCGCTGACCGTGTCGGTGTCGGTGATGGCGGCCTGTTCGTTCCTGATCGCGGTGACGCCCACCGTGGCCAGCATCGGCGGCGCCGCGGCGGTGGTGCTGCTGCTGGCGCGCCTGCTGCAGGGTTTCGCCACCGGCGGCGAGTACGGCACCAGCGCCACCTACATGTCCGAGGCGGCGATCCCGGGGCGGCGCGGCTTCCTGTCCTCCTTCCACTACGTCACCCTGGTCGGCGGCCACGTGCTGGCGCAGGCGGTGCTGTTCGGGATGCTGCACTTCTTCGACAAGGGCCAGATTTCCGAATGGGGCTGGCGCGTGGCCTTCGGCCTGGGCGGCATCGGCGCGCTGGTGGTGTTCTGGCTGCGGCGCACGATGGACGAGTCGCTGACTTCCGAGTCCATCGCCGCGGCCAAGCAGGGCAAGGACAGGTCCTCCGGCTCGCTGCGCGAGCTGTTCGTGCACCAGTGGCGCCCGCTGCTGCTGTGCTTCCTGATCACCGCCGGCGGCACCGTGGCGTTCTACACCTACTCGGTGACCGGGCCGAAGATGATCCAGACCGCCTTCGCCGGCGACGACGTCATGGCCGGCACCATCATCAACCTGGCCGCGCTGATCGTGCTGATGCTGATGCAGCCGGTGGGTGGCTGGCTGTCGGACCTGATCGGACGCAAGACCCTGCTGGTGTTCTTCGGCATCGGCGGCGTGCTCTACACCTGGTTCCTGGTGCTGGAGCTGCCCAGGCAGAGCGACTGGCTGAGCGCCTTCGCCATCCTCACCGCCGGCTTCGTCATCCTCACCGGCTACACCTCGATCAACGCGGTGGTGAAGGCCGAGCTGTTCCCCACCCATATCCGCGCGCTGGGCGTGGGCCTGGGCTATGCGCTGGCCAATTCGGCCTTCGGCGGCACCGCGCCGTTGCTGTACCAGGCCTCGCTGAAGACCGGCCACGTCACCACCTTCGTCTGGTACGCCACGGCGGTGATCGCGGTGTCGCTGCTGGTGTACATGTTCTTCCTGACCAATAAGGGGTCCAACTGGCTCGACCACGAGGGCGAGATGCACGCGCGCCGGCGCTGACCGGCGCGGCGCCGGCCCGGGCGATGCGCATGCCGCCCGGGCGCGGAGCAGGCGGACGCTGAACGGCGCACCCGGTATCGGCCGGGTCGTCCTGCCGCGCGGAGGCCGCGCATGCGGCGGCTGCCAGGCGACTCGGGTACCATGCAGCCCCCTTACGGGCGTTCCCCCCATGGCCGATTCCGACAACAGCTCCACTCCCCCGGTGACCCAGGCGCAGGCCGAAGACGCAGTGCGCACCCTGCTGCGCTGGGCCGGCGAAGACCCGACCCGCGAGGGCCTGCTGGACACCCCGCGGCGCGTGGCCGAGGCCTATGGCGACTGGTTCAGCGGCTACCGCGCCGACCCGCGCGAATACCTGCTGCGCACCTTCGAGGAAGTGGCCGGCTACGACGAGCTGATCGTGCTGCGCGACATCGAGTACGAAAGCCACTGCGAACACCACATGGCGCCGATCATCGGCAAGGTCCACGTCGGCTACCTGCCGCGCGGCAAGGTGGTGGGCATCAGCAAGCTGGCGCGCGTGGTCGAGGCCTATGCGCGGCGCTTCCAGGTGCAGGAGAAGATGACCGCGCAGATCGCCCAGTGCATCCAGGACGTGCTGCAGCCGCTGGGCGTGGGCGTGGTGGTGGAAGGCGCGCACGAGTGCATGACCACCCGCGGCATCCACAAGCGCGGCGTCAGCATGGTCACCTCGAAGATGCTCGGCACCTTCCGCGAGGACGCGCGCACCCGCGCCGAGTTCCTGCGCTTCATCGAGCGCGTGCGCTGAGTTCGCAGGTGCGCGGTGACGCTAGAATGCTGGCGTCGTCGCAACGGACGCTTCGCCAGGTAGTCGCGCCATGAAACACCGCGCCCGCATCGCCCGTTACCGCGCGCTGCGCGAGCAGCCGCTGTGGAAGCTGCTGGCCGCCGACCAGGCGCCGGAAGTCATCGGCTTGCTGCAGTCGCTGCTGCTGGACAGCGAACGGCGCTTGCCCGCGGCGGTGCTGCACGAGCGCTTACAGCGTCTGCTCGACGAACTTAATGGCGGCGATCTGTCGCGCGATCTGCCGCGCACCGCGCAGGCCTACGTCGCGCACTGGCTGGCGCAGGGCTGGCTGGAACGACGCCTGCCGGAGGGCGCGCAGCAGGAAGAGTACGAGCTGTCGACTCAAGCGTTGCACGCGATCCGTTTCGCCGATGGCCTGGAACACCCGCGTGGCGCCGCCACCGAAAGCCGCCTGGCTCTGGTGATGCAGCAGTTGGCGCAGTTGGCCGCGTTGACCGAGACCAACCCGGATGCGCGGTTGTCGGCGCTGCGAGACGAGCGCGACCGCATCGATGCCGAGATCGCGCGGGTGGCCGCCGGCAAGGTCGCTTCGCTGGACGGCAAGCGTGCGCTGGAGCGCACGCGCCAGGTGATCGCGCTGGCCGACGAATTGACCGAGGATTTCCGCCGCGTCCGCGACGATTTCGAGCAGCTCAACCGTGCTTTCCGCGAACGCATCATCGACGACGACGGCGAGCGTGGGGAGATTCTCGGCAAATTGTTCGAGGGCGTGGACGTGATCGGCGAAAGCGATGCCGGACGCAGCTTCCAGGCGTTCTGGGCCTTACTCAACGATGCCGAGCAGAGCGCGCAACTGGATGCGGCGCTGGAAACGGTGCTCTCGCGTGGCTTCGCGCGCAAGCTCGACCGGCGCGAGCGCGGCTTTCTGCGTGGCCTGACCGCCACCATGCTGGAACGCGGCGGACAGGTCCACGATGTGATGCAGCACTTCGCGCGTAGCTTGCGCGGCTTCGTGCAGAGCCGGGGCTATCTCGAACAGCGCCGGCTCAATCAGTTGCTCAAGCAGGCGCAGGCCGAGGCGCTGGCGCTGCGCGATCGCATTCCCGCCCAACGCGGCGTCGGCCGCGACCTGAAGTTGACCACCAGCCGCCTGCGCTCCCTGGCGCAGTGGCGGCTGCACGATCCGCGCCAGCAGCAGGTGGATGGCAGCATCCAGCGCAACGAGGCGGCGGCGATTTCCCTGGATAGCGTCGGCGATCTGGTGGCGCAGTCGGAGATCGACTTCCGCAGCCTGCGCCGCGACTTGTTCGAGTTGCTGGGGGAGCATCGGCAGCTGTCCATCGCCCAGGTGCTGGACCAGCGCGAGGCCAGCCAGGGCTTGGGCAGCGTGATCGGCTATCTGTCGCTGGGTACGCGCCATGGCGTGATTTTGCCCGAGCAACATGAGGTAGCGCAGTGGCGCGGCGGCGACGGCCAGTGGCGCTGCGCGCGTATTCCACTGGTGTGGTTCACCAAGGAGAAACGCCATGAACTGGCATGAGCAAGCGGACGTGGACATGGACGAAACGGTGCCCGAGGTCGCGTCCGACATCGACGCCGTCACCGGCCTGTTCCCTGGCGACAGCGGCCGCCTGCCGGTGGACGCACGCCGCGCGCTGTGCCAGTTGCTCAGCGGGCCGAGCGTGGATGCGCAACGGCACAGCCGGCTGTGGCCGGCGCTGTTGCGCAGCGAGCCGGGTATCCGCAGCGCGCTGGCCGATCTGTTCCTCGAACTGGTCCTGGATCGGGAAGTCGGCATCGCCTTCACCCGGCAGGCCGACACCGGCGAACTGGAGACGCCGGTGCTGCTGCGCTCGGCGCCGTTGACCTTCATCGATTCGGTGCTGCTGCTGCACCTGCGCCAGCAACTGGCCGAAGCCGATGCGCGCGGCGTCCGCGCGGTGGTGGAGGAAACGCAGTTGAGCGATGCGCTTGCCGTGTACGAAAAGAACCTGTCCACCGATCGCGCCGGCTTCCTGCGCCGCGTCGCCAATGCCGTGCAGAAGATGAAGGACAATCACGTCCTGACCCGCCTGCGTGGCGAGAGCGAACGTTACGAGGTCTCGCCGGCGCTCAAGCTGCTGTTCTCCGCGGAGGACGTGGCCGCGTTGGCTCAGGTCTACCGCGAGCTGCGGGAGGCGCCGGAGTCCGCCGACGACGGGGACGTCGCCGGGGATGCGAGCGCCGACGGTTAGGGCGGCATGCGTCGCCAACGCGCCTCGTTCGCCGCTCGTTCCACCCGCATCTCATCCTTTAGGTTGTGCCGATGAAATCCTCCCCATCTTCCGGCCTGTTCGCCGGCGACCTGCCCGCCCCACACCTGCAGCAGTTCCGCATGCGGCGTCTGCAGGTCTACAACTGGGGGACGTTCTCCGGCCTGACCGAGGTGCCGATCGCCGCACGCGGCTTCCTGTTCGTCGGCCGCTCCGGTTCCGGCAAGTCCACCCTGCTCGATGCCATGTCGGCGTTGCTGACACCGCCGAACATCGTCGACTTCAATGCGGCCGCGCGCGAAGCCGAACGCAGCGGGCGCGACCGCAACCTGGTGTCCTACGTTCGCGGTGCCTGGGCCGACCAGCAGGACAGCGCCTCGGGCGAAATCGCCACGCAGTATCTGCGCAAGGGCGCCACCTGGACCGCGCTGGTCCTGGAGTACCGCGATGGCGAGGATCGCGTGGTCAGCCTGGTGCGGCTGTTCTGGATCGCCGGCAGCGGCACCGCGGCCGGCGACGTGCGCAAGCATTACATGGTCGCCGAGCGCGCCTTCGACATCGCGACCGACCTGGATGGCTTCGACCTGGACCTGCGCAAGCTCAAGCAGCGCCTGTCCGACGTGCATCATTTCGACAGCTTCTCCGGCTACGCCGAGCGTTTCCGCCACCAGCTCGGCATCGGCAACGAGATGGCGCTGCGCCTGCTGCACAAGACCCAGTCGGCGAAGAACCTGGGCGACCTCAATGCCTTCCTGCGCGGGTTCATGCTCGAAGAGCCCAAGACCTTCGACGCCGCCGAGCGCCTGGTCGGCGATTTCGCCGAGCTCGATGGCGCGCACCAGGCGGTGGTCACCGCACGCCGCCAGGTCGAGACGCTGGCGCCGGCGCGTGGCCACCATGCCGAGCTGATGACCCTGCGCCGCCAACGCAGCGAACTGGAGGAACTCAAGCTCGGGCTGGATGCCTATCGCGAGCAGCGCCGCCTGGCGCTGCTGGACGCGCGCCTGCAGGACCTGGATACGCAAGACCGTGGCCTGGCCGGAGAAGAAGGCCAACGCCGCGCCGCGCTGGAGAACCACCAACGGCGCCTGGACGACCTCGAAGCGCAGCGGCGGGCGCAGGGCGGCGAGCGCATCGACGCGCTGGAACGCGAACAACGCCAGACCGAGGGCGAGCGCGATCGCCGCATGGGCAAGCGCGCTCAGGCCGAAGACGCCTGTCGTACGTTGGAGCAGACGCTGGCCGGCAGCGCGCACGGCTTCGCCGAGCAGGTCGCGCAGGCGCGCGCGGCGCTGGAAGACGGGCAACGCGCTGCCGCCGAGCTGGACGAGGCCATCAGCGAACGGATGGCCGGCAAGTACGAAGACGTGAAGCGCTTCGAGCAGGTGCGTGCCGAGATCGAGGCGCTCAAGCGCAATCCGTCCAGCATCCCAGCGCCGATGCAGGCGCTGCGTGCACGGCTGAGCGCCGACACCGGGGTGCCGGAGGCGGCGTTGCCGTTCGTCGGCGAACTGATCCAGGTCCGCGACGACGAAGCGCCTTGGCGCGGCGCGATCGAGCGCGTGTTGCATGGCTTCGCGCAGTCGCTGCTGGTGGATGAGCGGCACTACGCCGATGTCGCCGAGTGGGTCAACCGCACCCACCTGGGCACCCGCCTGGTCTACTACCGGGTACGCGACAACGCACAGGCGCTGTCGGCCAACGCGCCGGCGCCGGCATCGCTGCTGCACAAGCTGGAGCTGCGCGAACACGCCTTCACCGGCTGGTTGCGCCGCGAACTGGGCAAGCGGTTCGACTACGACTGCGTGGACACTGCCAAGGCGCTGCGCCATGCCGAGCGCGCGATCACTCGCGAAGGCCAGGTCAAACATCCGGGCGAGCGCTACGAGAAGGACGACCGCCATGCGGTGGGCGACCGCCGGCGCTGGCTGCTGGGCTTCGACAACCGCGACAAGCTGGCCCTGTTCGAACGCGAGGGCCAGGAACTGGCCGCGCGCATCGCCGGCTGCGATGCCGAAGTGGCGGCGCTGCGCGCGCGCCGCGACCGCGCGGGAAGCCAACGACTGGCCTGGCACACTCTGGCCAACCTGGGCTGGGACGAAATCGATGTGGCCGCGCCACTACAGCGCCTGGACGATATCGCCCAGGCCCTGCGCCAGTTGCGCGAGGGCGACGCCAACCTGCGCGCCCTTGGCGAGGCGATCGAACGCGCGCGGGGCGATGTCAAACAGGCCGAGCGGACCTATGAGGATGTACGCAAGGAGCGCGCGAAGCTGGAAGGCGAGCGCGAACGCCTGGAAAAGGCCAGGACCGGCTGCGCCGATGCCGGCGCGCGCGCACTCACGCCCCTGCAAGAGCGCGGCTTGTCCGAGCGCGTGCAGGGCCTGGGCGTCCTGACCCTGGAAAACCTGGACGCGCATTTCCGCGAGATCACCAACGCACTGGAGGATCAGCGCGGGAAACTGCTCATCGCCCAGAACCACCTAGAACAGTCGTTGCTGGAGTGCTTCAGGCGCTATTGCCGGACATGGCCGGAAGACAGCGGCGACTTGAGCGCCACGCTCGAAGGCGCCGACGACTTCCTCGCCCGCCTGCAGCGCCTGGAACGCGACGGCCTGCCGCAGCACGAAGCGCGCTTCTTCGACCTGCTGCAGAGCCAGAGCAAGAACAACCTGCTCGCCCTGCAGCGGCACACCGCCGAGGCGCGCAAGTCCATCGCCCAGCGCCTGGACGAAGTCAACGCCAGCCTCGAACAGGTGCCGTTCAACCGCGGCACGCTGTTGACCATCGAGTTGAGCGACCGACGCCTGCCGGAGGTGATCGACTTTCACCAGCGCCTGCGCGACGTGCTGAGCCACCACCAGACCGAGCAGCGCGAGCTGGCCGAGCAGCAGTTCGCGGTACTGCGCGAACTGGTGCGCAAGCTCGGTTCGCAGGAGGGCGAGGACAAGCGCTGGCGCGAACTGGTGCTGGACGTGCGCCTGCATGTGGAGTTCATCGGTGTGGAACTGGATGCGGCCACACGCCAGCAGGTGGAGATCTACCGCAGCGGCGCCGGCAAGTCCGGCGGCCAGCGGCAGAAGCTGGCCACCACCTGCCTGGCCGCGGCGCTGCGCTACCAGCTCGGCGGCGAGGACGGCGAACTGCCGCGCTACTGCGCGGTGGTGCTGGACGAGGCGTTCGACAAGGCCGACAACGAGTTCACCGCGCTGGCGATGAACATCTTCGAGAACTTCGGCTTCCAGATGGTGGTGGCCACGCCGCTGAAGTCGGTGATGACGCTGGAACCGTTCATCGGCGGCGCCTGTTTCGTGGAGATCAGCGGGCGCCACGATTCGGGTGTCCTGTTGATCGAGTACGACGAGCAGGCGCAGCGCCTGAAGTTGCCCGAGCGCGGCCGAGGTGGCGCGGCGGCGGATGCCGATTTCACACCGGAAGCGACGGATCCGATCGGCACGGCCAGCCGGCTGCGCGCGAGCGCCGCGGCGGTCGTGCGCAGCGATCCGGTCGTGGCAGCGGGCGCCGCCGACCCGGCAGCGCCGGCAGAACGGCCGCGCCGCAGATCGTCCGACCGAAAGAAGCCGCCGACGCCGCGGAAACGACCGAAGGCCTGAGGCAGATGGCGCGCACCAACGCGATGCTGCTGCCCGATGCCGCCCTGGCCGCCTTGCGCGGACAGTGGCGTCGGCACCGCGGCAGTTGGCTGTTGGGCGAGTCGGCGCCGGAATCGATCCCGCTGCGCATGCCGACCCAGGCTCAGGCCAGTGCCTCCTTCGACACGTTCGGCGCCTGGTTGCGGGCCTGGAACACCACATCCTTGCCCGGGAAGGTGCAACTGCACGAGCTGAAATGGCCGCAACTTGGCGCGCAATCCCTTCCGCAGGTCTGGCAGGTGAACGCCGACGAGGCCGCGCTGGCGCTCGGCGAGCAGCCGCGCTGGCAGCGTGCGCGGCAACGCTGCGCCACGCTGCTGACGCGTTGGCCGCAGGCGGCAGGCCTGGCGGCGCGCCTGCGCAGGCAGTTCGACCTGCTCGCCGATGTGCCCGAGCCTGAGTTCCTGCGCCTGCTGGCGGTGGTCGATTGGCTGCACGCGCATCCGTGCAGCGGCCTTTTCCTGCGTCAGTTGCCCATTGCCGGCATCGACAGCAAATGGATCGAACTGCACCGCGGCGTCGTGGCCGACTGGCTGGCGGCATTGCGCGGCATTGCCGAACCGCGCAGTTTCGACAGCCTTTCCGGGTTGCGTCGTGCACCCGATCGGGTACGCCTGCGCCTGCTCGATCCGGCCTTGCGCGCGCGGCTCGGCGGCTTGGAGGACATCCAGGCGCCGATCGCACAGGTCGCCGGGCTGCAATTGCCGGTACGGCGAGTGCTGATCGTGGAGAACCGCGAGAGCGGCCTGGCCTGCGAGGATCTGCCCGGCACGCTGGTGCTGATGGCGCGCGGCTATGCGGTTGGCTACGTGCGCGCCATCGACTGGTTGCGCACGCTACCGCTCTACTACTGGGGCGACATCGACACGCACGGCCTGGCGATTCTGCACCGCTTGCGCCTGCATGCGCCGCACACGGTGGCGCTGCTCATGGACGAGGGCACCCTGCGCGATACACCGGCCGACCTGTGGGGGCACGAACGCCGCCAGCATCGCGCGCAGCGTCTGGATGCGCTCACTGACGCCGAACACGCCTTGTACACCGATCTGCGCAGCGGCCGCTTCGGCCCCGCCCCACGCCTGGAGCAGGAGCGCATCGCCTGGGACTACGCGTGGCCGCGCATCCGCGTCGCCCTGGTGGGCTGAGTCCCGTTCCCGGCGTGGCTCATTGCAGCAGATCCCAGCCCATCTTGCCGATCAGCACCACCACCAGCACCAGGAACAACTGCCGGATCAACGGCGTGCCGCCGCGCAGCGCCAGCCGCGTGCCGGTCACCGCGCCGGCCACGTTGGCCACGGCCATCGGCACCGCCGCGGCCAGCAGGATCTTGCCGCTGGGCACGAAGAAGCACAGCGCGGCCAGGTTGGTGGCCAGGTTCACCACCTTCGAGGCGGCCGAGGCGCGCAGGAAATCCAGGCCGAAGAAGCGGATGAACAGGAAGATCAGGAAGCTGCCGGTGCCCGGCCCGAAGAAGCCGTCGTAGAACCCGATCGCCGCGCCGATCGCCAGCGCGATCGCCAGTTCGCGGCGGCCGATGTGGCGCGGGCGGTGCAACGCGCCGAAGTCCTTCTTGACCAGCGTGTAGCCCAGCATCGCGATCAGCAGCACCAGGATCAGCGGGCGCACCGCCTGTTTCGGCAGCAGGCTCACCGCCGTGGCGCCGAGGAAGGCGAACACGAACGCGGCGGCGGTCGCATACAGCACCGGCCGCCACGGCAGGCGCACGTGGCGCGCATAGCGCCAGGCGGCGGTGCCGGTGCCGGCCATGGAACTGAACTTGTTGGTGCCCAGGATCACCGCGGGCGCCTGTTGCGGCAAGGTCGCGAACAGCCCGGGCAACTGGATCAGGCCGCCGCCGCCCACCGCCGCGTCCACCAGCCCGGCGACGAAGGCGATGCACAGCAGCCAGGGCAGTTCGGTGGGGATCGACTCGAGCACGCCGGCGCTCCGCGCAAGGGGCCGCAAGCATAGCCGCCACCGGCCGCGACGCGTGCGCGGCGTGCGCCGTGTCGCCGCAGCCGGCACAATCGGCACATGTCTCCGTCCGCCCCGCGCCTTGCCGATCCCTGCCCCTGCGGCCGTCCGCGCGACTACGCGCAGTGCTGCGGGCCGTACCACGCCGGCACCCCTGCGCCGGATGCCGAATCCCTGATGCGCTCCCGCTACAGCGCCTACGTGCGCCAGGACGCCGATTACCTGCGCGCGAGCTGGCATCCGTCGACCTGTCCGCCGCAGGTGGAGATCGATCCGCGCACGGCGTGGCTCGGCCTCACCGTGCAGCGCGTGCTGCAGACCGGCGCCGACAGTGCCGAAGTCGCCTTCCTGGCGCGCTATCGCATCGGCGGCGGCAGCGCCGTGCGCATGACCGAGCACAGCCGCTTCGTGCGCGAGGATGGGCGCTGGTACTACCTCGACGCGCTGGACTGAGCGTCGCGCGTCGCGCTGGCGGGGCGCACGCCTGCACACCGCCGTTCGTTGGCGGGGCAAGCGTTGGCCTTCTTGCGCTTCGAACGGAATGCCGCAGCGGCCCGAACGCCATGCGTGTCGCGGCCGCGACATCGTGCCGCGCGATCCGCCAACCAGGCCACGCTCGGAACGCGCTGCCGGTCGCGTGCCTGCCGCCCGCGCCGCGTGAGCGGAGCGCACACGCGGCGGTTGTTTATGATGTCGGCCCTGCCGTCGGCGAGGAAGTTGCGATGATGCGTTTGGCCTGGATCCTGCTGCTGGCGGCCCCGTGCGCGCTCGCGCAGACCCCACCCGCGGCGGCGCCGTCCACGCCCGATCCGGCCTTCGCCAGTTGCGTGACCGGTCTGCGCACGGCCGCGGCGAAGGCGGGCGTCGCCGAGGCGTCCTTCGATCGCTTCACCGCCGGCCTGCAGCCGGATCCGAGCGTGCTGCCGCTGCTCGACGCCCAGCCCGAGTTCACCACGCCGATCTGGGACTACCTGGCCGGCCTGGTCGACAGCCAGCGCATCGACGATGGTCGCGCCATGCTCGCCGCGCATCGCGACCTGCTCGCGCAGGTGGCGCAGCAGTACGGTGTCGACCCGGAGACGGTGGTCGCGGTGTGGGGCGTGGAGAGCGACTACGGCCGCATCTCCGGCAAGCGCCCGCTGCTGGTGTCGCTGCTGACCCTGTCCTGCGAAGGCCGCCGCCAGCCGTTCTTCCGCAGCGAGCTGTTCGCGCTGCTGAAGCTGCTGCAGGCCGGCGACCTGCGCCCCGAGGGCCTGACCGGGTCCTGGGCCGGCGCCTTCGGCCATACCCAGTTCATGCCCAGCACCTACGCCCGCGTCGCCGTGGACGGCGATGGCGACGGCCGCCGCGATCTGGTCGCCAGCATTCCCGATGCGCTGGCCTCCACCGCCAACTATCTCAAGCTCGCCGGCTGGCAGAGCGGCCAGCCGTGGGGGCTGGAGGTGAAGCTGCCGGCGGGCTTCGACCCGGCGCTGGCCGGGCGCACCCAGCGCCGGCCGTTGTCGGACTGGCGCGCGCGCGGCCTCACCGCCGCCGACGGCAGCGCGCTGCCTGCACTGGCCGCGCAGACCCCAGCAGCGGTGCTGATCCCGGCCGGCGTGCATGGCCCGGCGTTCCTGGTGTTCCGCAACTACGACGCGATCTACGCCTACAACGCCGCCGAAAGCTATGCGCTGGCGATCGCGCTGCTGTCCGACCGGCTGCGCGGCAAGCCCGGGCTGGTCGCGGCCTGGCCGACCGACGATCCGGGCCTGGGCCGCCCCGAGCGGCGCGAATTGCAGACCCTGCTGCTGGCGCGCGGCCACGCCATCGGCCAGGCCGACGGCGCCATCGGCACCGCCACCCGCCGTGCGATCCAGTCCGAGCAGCAACGCCTGGGCCTGCAGCCGGCCGACGGTCGCGCCGGGCAACGCATCCTCGATGCGCTGCGCCGCGAGGCCGGCAGCGCGCCTGCGGCACCGGTGACGTCACCGGCCACGCCGCCGTCGCCGCCGCAATCGCCTGCACCTACACCTACACCTACACCTACACCTACAAAGACGCCGTTCGGCGGCACGCCGCCCACCGCATTCCGGCTGCCGGCCGCCTACCCGGCCTTCGCCCACTCCCCCGCGCCACGGAGCATCCACCCCATGTCCGACGTCCCCGGCCTGAGCACAGGCGACTTCCACGGCTATCCCTCGCTGCTGGTGGAGACCCCGCAGTCCACCGCAGCGATCAGCCTGTTCGGCGGCCAGGTGCTGTCGTTCGTGCCCAAGGGCGGCACCGACGCGCTGTGGCTGTCGCCGGACGCGCAGCCCACGCCGACCCCGATCCGCGGCGGCACCCCGGTGTGCTGGCCGTACTTCGGCCGCCAGGGCCAGAGCGACGCCGTACCCGCGCACGGCTTCGTGCGCACCGTACCCTGGCAACTGAAGGACGCGCGGCGCGAGGCCGACGGCACGCTGGTCCTGACCCTGGCGCCGCCCGACTTCGACGACCTGCCGCTGCGCCTGCGCATGCAGTTGCGCATCGGCGCCACCCTGGAGCAGCGCCTGGTCACCGACAACGTCGGCACCGCGCCGGCCCGCTTCACCCAGGCCCTGCACAACTACTTCCGTGTCGCCGACGCCACCCAGGTGCGCGTGCAGGGCCTGGACGGCCTGGACTACCTGGACAAGTTCGAGAACTACGCCACACCGCATCGCCAGCACGGCGACTGGAGCCTGCAGGATCCGCGCGACCCCGGCCGCAGCGACCGCATCTACACCGGCGCCGGCGGCCGCTACACCCTGCTGGACCCGGGCCTGCAGCGCCGCATCGAGATCGTCACCACCGGCAGCCACACGCTGGTGGCCTGGAACCCGGGCGAGGCCGGCGCACAGAAGATGGCCGACGTCGGCCCGCACTGGCGCCAGTTCGTGTGCCTGGAAGCGGCCAACGCCGGACCCGAGGTGATCGAACTGGCCCCGGGCGCCCAGCACGTGCTGCAGCAGACGATCTCTGTCGCGGCGTTGTGACCCCGGCCGAGTGACCGCGGCCGGACGGCGGCACCACCTGCTGCGGCCCGGCAGTCGGCATTGGTGACGGTCCGGCCGTGACTGCTCCGCCGCCGCGCCTTGGTGGCATGAGTGGCGCCGCTGCCTCCGCCGGACCCTCACCCCCGACCCCTCT
>NZ_NMPP01000024.1:0-21362 GCF_009192885.1 Xanthomonas sp. LMG 12462
GCTGCGCGCCGTACCCTCACCCCAACCCCTCTCCCGGGGGGAGAGGGGCTAATGCGCTGCTTTAGAAGTTGTTGTCGCCGTCGAGGATGCGGCCGAAGCCGCCCAGCACCGAGCCTTCGCCGCGGTTCTGCCCGCCGCCCTGCGGCGCGGCGGCGAACATGCGTCCGGCCAGGCGCGAGAACGGCAGCGACTGCAGCCAGACCTTGCCGGGTCCGGTGAGGGTGGCCAGGAACATGCCTTCGCCGCCGAAGAACATGCTCTTGATGCCGCTGACCGGGCGCACGTCCATGTCCACCGAGGCGTGGAAGGCGACCACGCAGCCGGTGTCCACGTCCAGCCGCTCGCCGGCGGCCAGCTCGCGTTCGATCACGCAGCCGCCGGCATGCACGAACACCCAGCCGTCGCCTTCGAGCTTCTGCATGATGAAGCCTTCGCCGCCGAACAGGCCGGTCATGATCTTGCGCTGGAAATGGATCCCCAGCGACACCCCGCGCGCGCCGGCCAGGAAGCTGTCCTTCTGGCAGATCAGACGGCCGCCGTGCTGGTCCAGCTTCATCGCCAGCACCGTGCCGGGATAGGGCGCGGCGAAGGCGACCTTGGCCTTGCCCTGGCCCTGATGGGTGAACACCGTGGTGAACAGGCTCTCGCCGGTGACCAGGCGCTTGCCGGCCGACAGCAGCTTGCCCATCAGCCCGCCCTGGTTGGCGCCGGAACCGTCGCCGAACACGGTGTCCATCTGCACCGCCGCGTCCTTGAACATCAGGGCGCCGGCCTCGGCCACCGCGCTCTCGCCGGGGTCCAGCTCGATCTCCACGAACTGCATTTCGTGGCCGACGATGCGGAAGTCGATCTCGTCGGCGCGGCCGCCTGCGGCCGGCGGCGGCGGCAGGCCCGGCGGCAGGAACGTCGCGCCACCCTGCAGGGCCGCGATCTGCGACACCGGCAACCAGCCGTTCTGGCCCTGGCTCCAGGCCAGTGCCGTGGGGTTGTTGCGGGCGAAGGCGACTGCATCGGCATCGTCGAACGGGCCGGAGCGGGTCTGTTCGCTGCCGGTCAGGAAGTACCACTGGGTCATGGGTGCAGGTCCTTGGCGGGTCATGGCGGCGAGTCTAGCGGGCCGCCGCGACGGCCGACATCTGTCCAACGGCAGGGTGGCGGCTGCCACCGCTGGCCGGCCGCCAGGAGACACCGCGGCACGGGTTCTGCGAACCGTTCGTCGTAAAAACCATGACAGCGCTCAAGAACGCGGCGCGAACGCCGTTATCGGCTCACTGCCGTCACGGGCCGTATCCACGGGGATGGATGCGATCGGATCGTCGGCCATCGCCAACCCGCCATGTAACTGGGGAAATTCAATGAAATTCAAGGTTTTACTGTTGAGCGGTGCGCTGGCACTCGCCTCTGCCGGCAATGTCCAGGCCCAGGACGGCCCCGAGCTGTCCTTCAGCGGCTTCGGCACCCTGGGGCTGGTGCACTCCACCGAGGACCGTGCCGACTTCACGCCGGACCTGCAGACCACCGAAGGCGCCGGCGCCAGCCAGCGGACCTCGCCGCGTCCGGACTCGCGCATCGCCGGCCAGGTCAACGCCACCTTTACCGACAAGTTCAGCGGCGTGCTGCAGGTCACCAGCGAGTACGCCGAGCGCGCCTCGTATGCGCCGAAGGTCACCCTGGCCCACGTCAAGTACCAGTTCGCGCCGGACTTCGCGGTGCGTGTCGGCCGGATCACCGCGCCGCTGTACATGCTGTCCGAGTACCAGCGCGTCGGCTACGCCACGCCGTGGGTGCGTCCGCCCTACGAGGTCTACAACTACCTGATGGCGATGGACGGCGTGGAAGGCGTGTACACGCGCAATGTCGGCCAGAGCGTGCTCAGCGTGCAGGGCTTCTACGGCCGCATCGATTCCAAGAAGGCCGAAGTGCACGCGATGCGTGGCCTGTCGCTGGTGCTGGACCAGGGCGCCTCCACCTACCGCGTGGCCTACATCAAGGGCAATGCCGACTACCGCACCGACGATCTGGACCGCCTGTTCGGTCTGTATCGCCGGATCAACCCGGCTCTGGCCGAACGCCTGGACACCGTCGGCGTCGCCGGCAGCTTCGCCAGCGCCGGCTACAGCTACGATCCGGGTCCGTGGTTCGCGCGCGCCGAAGTCATCCGCGCCGACTACTCGCCTTCGCTCAACGGCAAGACCACCTCCGGCTACGTGAGCGCCGGTGCGCGCTTCGGCGCGCTGACCCCGTCGCTGACCTACGCCAACGTCGACAAGAAGGCACCGGTGATCGCGCCGGGCGCCGATCCGCTGGGGCTGATGACCCGCGCCGTCGCGCTCGCCGAGAACGGCCGCCACAGCTACACCGCCTCGCTGCGCTGGGACGTGTACGAGAACGTGGCCTTCAAGTTCCAGGCCAGCCACATCGTCAACAACGCCGGCTCGTACGGCAGCCTCGGCAACATCCAGCCGGGTTTCCGTCCTGGCGGCAGCTACAACCTGCTGTCGGCCTCCTTCGATTTCGTGTTCTGAGGACGACACCATGAATGCTTACAAGATTGCCGGCGCTGCGGCGCTGGCTCTGCTGTTCTGCACCGCCGCGCAGGCCGAGGTGGTGGTGGTGATGTCGTCCAAGAGCCCGGTGGACAGCCTGAGCAAGGACCAGGTGTCGCAGATCTTCCTGGCCAAGTCCAACAGCCTGCCGGGCGGCGCGCAGGCCACGCCGATCGACCAGGACGAGGGCGCCAAGGCGCGCGAGGAGTTCTACAAGAAGGTCACCGGCCGCGATGCCGCGCAGCTGAAGTCGTACTGGTCGCAGCTGATGTTCACCGGCAAGGCGCAGCGTCCCAAGCACGTGGCCGGCGACGATGCGGTCAAGAAGGCGGTCGCCGCCTCGCCCGGCGCGATCGGCTACATCGATGCCGGCACGCAGGATGCGAGCGTCAAGGTCGTCTTCAAGCCCTAATTGCCTCCGGAGAGCCTCCATGATGAGACGTCTGCTTTCCCTGCCGTTGTTCTGGAAGATCCTGCTGCCGGCGGCGGTGTCGATCCTGTGCCTGCTGGGCTACATCGGTTTCAGCACCGTGGTGTTCCAGCGCAACAACGGGCATCTGGAGGCGATCCGCGACGTGCACTTCCCGGTGCTGGACACCATGACGCGCAACGTCGCCGCGCTGGACAAGATCATCAATGGACTGAACGGCGCGGCGGCGGCCGGCGACATGGACATGCTCAAGGCGACCGCGCCGATCGCGTCGCAGATCCACGCGTCCTACCAGAAGCTGCAGCAGACCGACCCGGGCAATGCCCGGGAACTGGCGCGGCTGGGCAAGGAGTTCGACGAGTACTACGCGCATGCGGCGGCGGTGGCCGCGGCCTTCGCGCAGCAGCGCGAACCGGATGCGGCGCAGATGGAGGCGATGGCACCGTCGCTGGAGCGCTACCGCACCCATCTCAACGCGATGCACCACAGCGCCGACGCGCGCTTCCGCGCCACCGTGCAGAACGCCGTGGACAGTTCGATCGCCGCCAGCGTCGGCGGCCTGATCGTGGGCGTGCTCGGCGCGCTGGCCTGCATCGCCTTCGGCTGGATCGTCGCGCGCGCCATCACCCGTCCGTTGCGGCGTGCCATCCGCACCGCGCATGCGGTGTCGCAGGGCAAGCTGGACAACCCCATCGCCATCGACGGCGGCGACGAGGTCGGCCAGTTGCTGCACGCCATGGACAGTATGCAGCGCCAGTTGCGCCGCGTGATCCAGGCGCAGACCGAGATGGGCGCGCAGCACGAGGCCGGCGTCACCAGCCACCGCATCGTCGCCAGCGAGTTCCCCGGCGAGTTCGGCAGCATGGTTCAGGCCGGCAACGCGCTGGTCGAGGGGCACATCGCGGTGACCCTGCGCGTGGTCGAGCTGATCAAGCGCTACGCGCGCGGCGACCTGTCGCAGGAACTGGAAGCGTTGCCGGGCGAACGCGCGGTCATCACCCAGTCGCTCAACGACGTGCGCCGCAACCTGCTGCGGATCAATGGCGAAATCAAGCGGATGGCCGCGGCGGCGGCCGCCGGCGACTTCACCGCGCGCAGCGACGAGGCCGCCTTCGACTTCGACTTCCGGCAGATCCTGGTCGACCTCAACCAGCTGATGAGCACGGCCGACCGCAACCTCAACGCGCTTTCCTCGCTGCTGCAGGCGGTGGCCAGCGGCGACCTGACCGGGCGCATGCACGGCGAGTTCGAAGGCGTGTTCGCGCGGATGCGCGACGACGCCAATGCCACCGTCGCGCGTCTGACCGAGATCGTCGGCCGCATCCAGCACTCGTCGGCCGCGATCGATGCGGCCGCCGCCGAGATCGCCGCCGGTAACGACGACCTGTCGCGGCGCACCGAGCAGCAGGCGGCAAGCCTGGAAGAAACCGCCGCGTCGATGGAAGAGCTGACCTCCACCGTCAAGCAGAACGCCGAGTACGCGCAGCAGGCCAACCGCCTGGCCGCCGGCGCTGCCGCGGTCGCCGTGCAGGGCGGCAACGTGGTCGGCCAGGTGGTGAGCACGATGGAGGGCATCGCGTCCTCGTCGCGGCGCATCGGCGACATCATCGGCGTGATCGACGGCATCGCCTTCCAGACCAACATCCTCGCGCTCAACGCCGCGGTGGAAGCCGCGCGTGCCGGCGAACAGGGCCGCGGCTTCGCGGTCGTCGCCAGCGAGGTGCGGACGCTGGCCCAGCGCTCGGCCAATGCGGCCAAGGAGATCAAGGGCCTGATCGACGAGTCGGTGGAGCGCGTGGCCGATGGCTCGGCCCTGGTCGGCCAGGCCGGCACCACCATGCAGGAGATCGTGGCCTCGGTGCAGCGTGTCACCGACATCATGGGCGAGATCTCGGCGGCCTCGCGCGAGCAGTCGGCCGGCATCGAACAGGTCAACACCACCGTGGCGCAGATGGACCTGGCCACCCAGCAGAACGCGGCGCTGGTCGAAGAAGCCACGGCCTCTGCGCGCGCCATGGAAGAGGAGGCCGGGCAACTGAGCCAGTCGGTCGCGCTGTTCCGCCTGGCCGCGCCGGCGCCCGCAGCCAGACCGGCGCAGGTGTCGCGGCTTGCGGAAGACACCGCGGCGTCGTCGCCGGCCGTGGCGGTGGAGGACGCGCTCGACGCGTGAGGTGTCGGCCGCCGTGCGCGTGGCCGTCGTGTGGCCGCGCGCGGCGGTCGCCTTACAGCGCGCTGGCCGGGCGCACCTGCAGAACCGCGTTCTCCGCGGCGCAGTCGCCTGCCGGCATCCGCCCGGTCGCCCGGGCGGCGGCGATCTCGCCGCGCGCCGCGGCCAGATCGGCGCTGAAGGTCGGGTCGTCGTGCAGCCGCGCCACCGTAGCCGCGCCCATGAAGCGGCCGGCGAGCACGTCGCTCTGCCAATGCACGTTGCACACCAGCCGGCTCTCGCCGTAGTTGCGGCCGCGCGCGATCAGCGCAGTGGCGCGCTCGGGCGCGATCTCGCTCAGGATCAGCGCCCAGGCCCAGCCGATGGCGCTGTGTCCTGAGGGATAGGAGCCGCTATGGCGCAGGTCGTCGAGATCGCCCGGGGTGCACACCGCCTGCGCGTTGCGCAGGAACGGCCGCGCGCGCTGGTACCGGCGCTTGGCCGCCTTGGTGGCGGCACTGGCGTCGATGCGGCTGCGCTCCAGCAAGGTGTACAGATGCGGGGTGTGCTGCGCATTGATCGCCACGCCCAGCGCGCAGGCGAACTGGCCGGCGCCGTTCGGGAAGCTCAGGTCGGCATCGCGCGCGGCCTGCTGCCAGCGCGCGCTGCCGCGCAGGGCCAGCGCCTCGCGGTTGACTCCCAGGTCCAGCGCGTCGCCGGGCGAGTCGGCCGCCGGCGGCGCCGGCAGCAGCTGCAGGCTGTCCGGCACCGCCGCGGCCGGCAGATAGCCCACCGCCTTGGCCGGCGCAGGCGCAGGCGCCGGTGCACGCAGCGCGGGACCGCTGCAGGCGGCCAGGGCGAGCGCCAGCACGGCGGCGGCGGAGCGGACACGACAGGCGGGCGACACGGGCATGCGGACTCGGACAGCGACGGCGGATCGGTCAGTGTACGGTGCGATGCAGCGACGGGGCGCCCGAGGCGGCATGCCGTGGCGCGCGACTGCGGAGAGGAGCGGCTTCAGCCGCGACGGGCGTGACCGGGAAGGCCCGTCGCGGCTGAAGCCGCTCCTCCGGAAGCAGGTTTGCGTATTTCTGGAAGCACCGTTCCCGCCTCAGCCCCCGTCACGCTCCTCGCGCGGCGGGAAGCGCAGCACGACCCCGCGCGGCGGCGCCGGCGGTGGCTGCCACAGCACCGGCACCTGGGTCGGCGGCGGCGGTTCCAGTTCGTCGTCGGCGGCGAGGATCTCGTCGGTGTCCTCCTCGTCCTCCCAGCTGTAGCGCTTGCGCGGCGGCAGCGGATCGCGATGGCGCAGCAGCAGCGCGGCGACCACGCCACCCACGGCGCCGCCGAGATGCGATTGCCAGGACACCCCGTCCTCGTGCGGCAGCACCGTCACCAGCATGCCGCCGTAGAACAGGAAGGCGATCATGCTGGCGGCGATCGCGGCGCGGTCGCGGCGCAGCAAGGCCAGCACGAACACCAGGAACAGCAGGCCGTGGGCGACGCCGCTGGCGCCCAGGTGATGGCTGCCGGGATCGCCGAGCCACCAGGCGCCCAGGCCCGAGCCCAGCCACAGCAAGGGCAGCCCGGCCAGGGTGGCGCGCGGATACACGCTGCCGGCCAGGGTGCCCAGGATCAGCAGGGCGCCGGCATTGGCCCCCAGATGCTCCAGCGAGCCGTGCAGCAGCGGCGCGGTGAGCACGCCGAGCAGGCCGGCGGCCGTGTGCGGTGCGACCGCCCAGGGCCGCCAGTCGAACAGGCCCTGGCTGGCGAACACCGCCACCAGCACCGCCACGAAGGCCAGGATGGCATTGAACGCGCGCAGGATCCGCGCGCGGTCGAAGCGGCCCTGCGCATCGGGTTCGGGCGTGGGTGAGGGGAGCGAAGAGGTGTCCATGCTCCCTGGATGGCGGCGCCGGGCGTCCAAGGCAAGGCGCCGCCGATGGGAGGGACTGGCCGCGGCCGCGGGACAATCCGCGGCCGCGGCGCCCGCGCCGGGTCAGTGCGCCGGCTTGGCCGGGCGCAGCAGGCTCAGCACCACGGTGGCGCCGATCACCACCGCCACCGCCAGCAGCGACACCAGTACCGGGATCTTGTACAGGTCGATGATCAGCATCTTGGTGCCGATGAACACCAGCACGATCGCCAGGCCGTAGGGCAGCAGGTGGAAGCGGTCGGCCATGCCCGCCAGCAGGAAGAACATCGCGCGCAGGCCCAGCACCGCGAACACGTTGGAGGTCAGCACGATGAACGGGTCGGTGGTGATCGCGAAGATCGCCGGGATGCTGTCCACCGCGAAGATCACGTCGGTGATCGCGATCAGCATCAGCACCGCGAACAGCGGGGTGAACCAGCGCTTGCCTTCCTGGGTCACGCTCAGCGCGTTGCCGTGGTACTGCGGGGTCAGGCGCAGATGCTTGCGCATGAAGCGCAGCACCGGGTTGGCCTCCAGGTCCGGCTCCTTGCCCGCCGAGAACCACATCTTGATGCCGGTCAGCAGCAGGAATGCGCCGAACACGTACAGCAGCCAGTGGAACTTGGTCAGCAGCACCGAGCCGGCGAAGATCATCACCGCGCGCAGCACGATCGCGCCGAGCACGCCGATCACCAGCACGCGCTGGCGCTGCTCCTCCGGCACCGCGAAGTAGCTCATGATCATCAGGAACACGAAGATGTTGTCGACCGCCAGCGACTTCTCGACCAGGTAGCCGGTCAGGAACTCAAGCCCCAGGCGGTTGCCGGTGGCCACGTCGATGGTCTCGCGCAGGTACCACCACAGGCCGGCGTTGAACGCCAGCGCCAGCGCGATCCAGCCGATGCTCCACCACAGCGCTTCCTTGAAGGTGACCTTGTGCGGACCGCCGTGGCGCATCAGCACCAGGTCCGCCAGCAGCGCCACGACCACCACGATCGCGAAACCGCTCCACAACCACACGTTGCCTATCGTTTCCATTGGGAATTTTCCGTCAGTGAACAGGGAACCTCGGGGCCGCGTTGGCGGAGGCGTTCCGGACGGAGACGACGGATGTCGTCCAGAGGGTGCCTTCGCCACTGCGGCGAAGGTCTCGCTCGCAACCGGCGGACCGGTTGCCGTTGCACCGGAGCCCGCGGGCTCGAATTGACGGCGACAACGTCGGGAGCTACTCCCCTTCTGCGGGCATTCTTGCGGCTGCCGGCGGTGCCGTCAATCGGGGCGGCTACAATGGCGTTCATGAATAGTCCCCTGCCCGTAGTCCGCCTCAAGAACGCCTGGCGCTCCAGCCATCCTTGGATCTTCCAGAAACTGGTCGAAAAACCCGCCGCCAAGCCCAAGCCGGGCGCGCTGGTGGACGTGGTCGGGGTGGACGGCGACTGGATCGGCCGTGGCTTCTACAACGGCCACTCGCGCATCGCCGTGCGCATCCTCGAGACCCATCCCGACATCGCCGTCGACGAATCGTGGTTCGCGCGCAAGATCGCCGAGGCGGTGTCGCTGCGCCGTGACGTGCTTAAGCTGGACGCGGTCAGCGATGCCTGGCGCGTGGTGCATGCCGAGGGCGACGGCTTGTCCGGCCTGGTGGTGGACCGCTACGGCGACCTGCTGGTGGTGGAGTTCTTCAGCGCCGGCATGTTCCGCCACCGCGAGTGGATCTACGCCGCGCTGCGCGCGCAGTTCCCCGGCGCGCGCTTCTACAGCTTCGCCGAGGAGCACGTGCAGAAGCAGGAGAGCTTCGACTACCGGCCGGTGTCCAGCAGCGGCGAGCGCCCGGAGCCGGCGATCATCAGCGAATACGGCGTGCGCTTCCGCGCCGATCCGGCCGGCGCGCACAAGACCGGCTTCTTCGCCGACCAGCGCGAGAACCGGCAGTGGCTGAGCCAGCAGGTGGAGGGCAAGCGCGTGCTCGACCTGTGCTGCAACACCGGCGGCTTCGCGGTCTACGCCAAGGTCCGCGGCGCCACCGAGGTGGTCGGCGTGGACATCGACGAGGACGTGATCGAGATCGCCAAGGGCAACGCCCGCCTCAACGACGTGCGGCCCAAGTTCGTGCAGGCCGACATCTTCCCGTACCTGCGCGATGCCGCCGCCCGCGGCGACCAGTACGACGTGGTGATCCTGGACCCGGCCAAGATGACCCGCGACCGCGACCAGGTGATCCCGGCGCTGAAGAAGTATCTGGACATGAACAAGCTGGCGCTGGGCGTGGTCGCTCCGGGCGGCCTGTTCGCCACCTTCTCCTGCACCGGCCTGGTCGCCGAGCACGAGTTCCTGGACATGCTGCGCCGCGCCGCCTATTTCTCCGGCCGTACCATCCAGATCCTGAAGGTGGCCGGCGCCGGCGCCGACCACCCATTCATGGCCCACGTGCAGGAATCGCGCTACCTCAAGGCGGTGTTCTGCCGGGTGCTGGACTAGCGCGCCGCGCATGCGCAAGGCCAAGCGGCGATGCGTGCGTGACGGCCTGATCCGGGTGCGCCGGCCGGCGATCGACGCCGCCGCTGCATGAAGATCGTCATCGCCCCGGACGCGTTCAAGGAAAGCCTGTCCGCGGCGGAGGCGGCCGCGCAGATCGCGGCCGGCTTCCGCAGCGTGTTCCCGGAGGCGCAGTACGTGCTGCTGCCGTTCGCCGACGGCGGCGAGGGCACGGTGGACGCGCTGGTCGCCGCTGGCGGTGGGCGCCGGGTCGCCTGCACGGTGACCGGGCCGCTGGGCGCGCCGGTCGCCGCGCAGTTCGGCCTGAGCGAGGACGGCGGCACCGCCCTGATCGAGATGGCCGCGGCCAGCGGGCTGATGCTGGTGCCGCCGCAACAGCGCGATCCATGCCTGACCGGCACCCGCGGCGTCGGCGAACTGATCCTGGCCGCGCTGGATGCCGGTGCGCGCCGGCTGCTGATCGGCATCGGCGGCAGCGCCAGCAACGACGGCGGCGCCGGCATGGCGCAGGCCCTGGGCGTGCGCCTGCTGGACGCGCACGGCCGCGACCTGGCTGCCGGCGGCGCGGCGCTGGGCGCGCTGGCGCGCATCGACCTGGACGGGCTGGACCCGCGACTGCGCGACTGCACGATCGAGGTCGCCTGCGATGTCGACAACCCGCTGACCGGGCCGAGCGGCGCCTCGGCGGTGTTCGGGCCGCAGAAGGGCGCCACGCCGGCGATGGTCGCGCAGCTCGATGCCGGGTTGCAGCACTACGCCGAGGCGATCGAACGCACCCTGGGCGTGGCGGTGGCGTCGCTGCCCGGTGCGGGCGCGGGCGGCGGCATCGGCGCGGCCCTGGTCGCCTTCCTCGGCGCGCGGCTGCGGCCGGGCGTGGAGATCGTCGCGCAGGCGCTGGGGCTGGAAGCGCACCTGGCCGGCGCCGATCTGCTGGTCACCGGCGAAGGCCGCCTGGACGGGCAGAGCGCGCAGGGCAAGGTGCCGGTCGGCCTCGCCCGCATCGCCCGACGCCACGGTGTGCCGGTGCTGGCCATCGCCGGCGGCCTGGGCGAGGGCGCGGCGGATCTGCAGGCGCAGGGGATCGACGCGCTGTTCGGCGCGGTGCAACGCGTGTCCACGCGCGAGGCCGCGCTGGCCGACGCCGCCGACGCCCTGCGCCAGGCCGCGCGCAACGTGGCCGCGGCGATCGCCCTGGGCCAGCGCCTCGGCGGCTCCCGGGCGCAATAGCGGCGCTCGGCTTTGGCGGCGCGCTGCAGCCGCGGCGTTGGGAATCCCGTGTGGGAGGGACTTCAGTCCCGACGCGGTGACCGGTGATTGCCGCAGGACCCCGCGAGGCCGTTGCCCCGCGCGTCGCGGCTGAAGCCGCTCCCACACGTGGGTATGTCGCCAGCGGATGCGCCACACGCAGGCAAGCCTTGTGGGTGGGATTTCAGTCCGGACCCGATGACCGGTGGTTACCGCAGGGCCCCGCGAGGCGGCTGCCCCGCGCGTCGCGGCTGAAGCCGCTCCCACATGTGGAAATGCTGCCAGCGGATGCGCCACGTGCAGGCAAGCCCTGTGGGAGGGATTTCAGTCCGGACCCGATGACCGGTGGTTACCGCAGGACCCCGCGAGGCCGTTGCCCCGCGCGTCGCGGCTGAAGCCGCTCCCACTGTGGGCATGTCGCCAGCGGATGCGCCACGTGCAGGCAAGCCTTGTGGGAGGGATTTCAGTCCGGACCCGATGACCGGTGGTTACCGCAGGGCCCCGCGAGGCCGCTGCCCCGCGCGTCGCGGCTGAAGCCGCTCCCACACGTGGGCATGTCGCCAGCGGATGCGCCACGCGCAGGCAAGCCTTGTGGGAGGGATTTCAGTCCGGACCCGATGACCGGTGGCCACCGCAGGACCCCGCGAGGCGGCTGCCCCGCGCGTCGCGGCTGAAGCCGCTCCCACACGTGGGCATGTCGCCAGCGGATGCGCCACGCGCAGGCAAGCCCTGTGGGAGGGACTTCAGTCCCGACTCGGTGACTGTCGGCTGCCGCAATGCTGGCAGGGAAGCCCGTCCCCAAGCCAGGCCTGACGTCGGCGCCCGCCCGCTGCGACCAATCCCGAATCCCCAATCCCAACTCCCCAGGGACCGCACCAAACTGGTGCGGCAGCCGCGCCCATTTGGCGCGCGCTGCCCCGTTCAGGTAAACTGAAAACGTTTACAACACGGATTCTAACGCCATGGAAACCCCCAATCTCCCGCAACGTGCGCCGCTCAGCCCGAAGTGGCAGTTCCGCTTCGACTTCTTCGACCGTTACGGCGCCCCGTCCACGCCCGAGTACAAGGCCGCGTTCAAGGCACTGCCGTTCATGGAACGGTTGAAGATCAACATGAACTTCTTCGCCCTGTTCTTCGGCTTCATCTACTTCTTCATCCTCGGCATGTGGCGCAAGGCGCTGGGGCTGATCGGCATCTGGCTGGCGCTGGCTGTGGTCGCGGCGTTCCTACCCGAGGCGATCGGCCGCGGCCTGGGCATCGCCTACTCGCTGCTGGTCGGCATGGCCGCCAACTACGCCTACTACCTGGACCAGCGCAAGGGCAGCGTCAGCTGGAACCCGTTCGAAGGCCTGCGTTGGTGGTAAGCGTCGGGCACGGCGGCGCGCAGGTGCGACACGCCGCCGCCGCGCTCAACGCTTGCGCTTCCAGAACTGCCAGGCCGGTGCCGGCTTCGGCGTGACCGCCGCGGCCTGCGCCGGGGCCAGCTGGCCCTGAATGCCGGTCAGCCGCGCCTGCGCATCGAATGCCAGGACGATGCGGGTGTTGCCGCGCGTCGCCACGCTCTGCGCGGCGTCGCGCTGCAGGGCATAGCCCTGATCGGCCAGGAAGCCGTCGGTCATGGCCCGGTGGTCGAGTTCGAACTGCATCGGCAATTCGCCGAGCAGGCGCAGCACGCGGGCGTCGTCGCACGGCGCGAAGACCGCGGCCGGTACGTCCTCCAGCAGGAAGAACAGCGCGCCGCCGTCGTACGGCGCGCGGTAGTAGCAGCGCCCGCGCAGGGCACCGGCGAGCAGGGCGATCTGGTGGCCGCCGTCCTCGCCCAGCGCCGAAGACGGCGCGGCCAGTTCGGCGATACCTTCGTGCTCGCCGTGCGCACGTAGCGCATTGGCATTGGCCAGCAGGGCCGGTGGCAGGTTGCTGGCGGTGTTGGCCCAGGCCCACAGCCAGCTGGCGCTGGCTTCTGCGGCGGTGCCCAGCAATTGAATCGGGAACTGCAGGTCCTCGCCGAAGTACACCCGGCCCGCGCCCAGGTCCACGCGCCAATCGCGTCCGTCCAGCACGTCCGCCAGCGCCAACTGCCGGGCGTAGGCGCTGCCGATGTGCCGTGCCAGCGCTGCCTGGAACGCCGGGCTCATCGCGGCGTCTGCGGCGCGCGCTGCAGCAGGCTGTTGCGGCGGCCGTACAGCAGGTAGGCGACCACGCCCAGCGCGTTCCACAACCCGAACCAGATCTTCGTGGTATCCGGCAGGCTCCAGAACAGGTACAGGCAGCCACCGATCGCCAGCGGCCCGACCAGCCACGCCAGCGGCGTGCGGAAGGTGCGGGCACGGCCAGGTTCGCGGCGTCGCAGGACCAGCATGCAGGCGGCCACGGCGATGAAGGCGGCCAGGGTGCCGGCGTTGGCCAGCGCGGCGATCTCGTCCAGCCGCGCCACGCCGGCCAGCGCCGCCACCAGCACCGCGGTGAACAGGGTGGTCGCCACCGGGGTGCCGGTACGCGCGTTGACCTTGGACAGCCCACGCGGCAGCAGGCCGTCGCGCGACATCACGAAGAAGATCCGGCTCTGTCCGTACAGGAACGCCAGCAGCACGGTGGGCAGCGCGATCACCGCGACCACGCCGATCGCCGCCGCCGCCTTGCCGTGGCCGAGTTCGCGCAGGATCAGCGCCAGCGGCTCGGCGCTGGCGCCGAACACGTCGTAGCGCATCGCGCCGACCGCGGCCAGCGCCACCAGGATGTAGATCAGGGTGCAGCCGATCATCGAACCGACGATGCCGATCGCCAGGTCGCGCTTGGGGTTCTTGGTTTCCTCGGCGGCGGTGGAGATCGCATCGAAGCCGTAGAAGGCGAAGAAGATGATCGCCGCCGCCGCCATGACCCCGTGCGCGACGCCGTCGGCGCCGACCGTCTTGGGGAAACCGTAGGGCATGAACGGGTGCAGGTTGGCGCTCTGGAACGCCGGCAGCGCCACCGCCACGAAGATGCCCAGGGCGATCAGCTTCAGCACCACCAGCACCGCGTTGAGCGTGGCGCTCTCCTTGGTGCCGGCCATCAGCAGGCCGGCCACGGCGAAGGTGATCAGCACCGCCGGCAGGTTGACGATGCCGCCGGCATGCGGCCCCGCGGTCAGCGCCGCCGGCAGGTTCAGGTCCATGCCGGTCTGCGCACTGGCCCAGTGCAGGAAGCCGACGAAGTAGCCGGACCAGCCCACCGCCACCGTGCTGACCACTAGCGAGTACTCCAGGATCAGGCTCCAGCCCACCACCCAGGCGATCGCTTCGCCCAGCGCGACGTAGCTGTAGGTGTAGGCGCTGCCGGCGGCCGGCATCATCGTCGCCATCTCCGCATAGGCCAGCGCCGCGCAGGCGCAGATCGCCCCGGCCACCGCGAACGACACCAGCACCGCCGGCCCGGCCAGTTGCGCGCCGACGCCGATCAGGGTGTAGATGCCGGTGCCGACGATCGCGCCGATGCCCAGCGCCACCAGATGCGGCCAGCTCAGCGAGGGCACCAGCCGGCGGCCGGCCTCGTGGACGGTGACCAGGTCGAGCGACTTGCGCCGGAACAGGAACGACATGCGGGCCTCGGGGTGCGGAAGTGACAAGCCCGGCAGTGTCGCCGAATGCGGTGCAGCAAAGCTACGCCTGCGGCGCGGTATGGCACGGCGCTTGTGGAGGTCGATGCGAAACGCAAGTCCGGCCTTATCGAGCGGAGACCGCTCGCTCTCTGTCTCGTAGAAGCGGCGTCAGCCGCGACGGGCTTTCCCGATGAAGCCCGTCGCGGCAGAAGCCGCTGCTGCGGAATACCGGTGCGTCAGGAACTGTTCCGCCGCGCCCGGCAATCGTGGGTTCTCGCAACTGACCTACCGCCCCAGCCGCTCCGCCAGCCGCACCAGCTCGGCCAGCGAGCCGACCTCCAGCTTGCGCATCGCATTGCCGCGGCGCACCTTCACCGTGATCTCGCTGAGCTGCAGCCGCGCCGCCACCTGCTTGTTCAACAGGCCCTGCACCACCAGCTCCACCACCTCGCGTTCGCCGGCGCTGAGCCGCGCCCAGCGCGCCTGCAGTTCCGCCTGCGCCGCATCGGCGGCGCGGCGCGCGCGGTCGCGGGCGATGCCCTGGCCGATCGCGTCGAGCAGGTCCTGGTCGCGGAACGGCTTGGTCAGGAACTCGATCGCGCCGTTCTTCATCGCTTCCACGCTCATCGGGATGTCGCCGTGGCCGGTGATGAAGATGGTCGGCAGCGCCAGCCCGGCCTCGTGCATGTTGCGGTGGAAGTCCATGCCGCTCTGCCCGGGCATGCGGATGTCCAGCACCAGGCAGCTCGGCGCGTCGGCGCGCGGATGCGCCAGGAAGTCGCGGGTCGAGGCGAAGGCGTGCACCTGCAGGTCCACCGAGGCGAACAGGTCTTCCAGCGCGGCGCGGATCGAGGCGTCGTCGTCGATCAGGTACACCACCGGGCGTGCGGTCGCGTCATTCATGGCGTGACTCCGCCGGCGGTGGGCAGGCACACGCAGAACACCGCGCCGCGCGGCCGCCCGGGTTCGGCCCAGATGCGCCCGCCGCCGGCCTCGACGATGCTGCGGCTGATGCTCAGGCCGATGCCGATGCCGCCCTGCTTGGTGGTCCAAAACGCATCGAACAGATGCGCCTGCGCCTGCGCGGACAGGCCTTCGCCGCTGTCGGCCACGCTCAGCCGCACCGAACGCGCGTCCTCGCGCTCGGTGACGATGCGCAGCGCACGCTGCGCTGGCGGCGTGGCGGCCATCGCCTCGATCGCGTTGAGCAGCAGGTTGCCGATCACCTGCTGGATCTGCACCGGATCGGCCGACACCGGCGGCAGCAGCGCCGACAGTTCGGTGTGCACGCTGACCGCGCTGCGTTCCAGTTCGCCCTGCGACAGCGCCAGTACCTCGGCCACCGCGGCATTGAGGTCGAAGGCGCGCTGCTGCGGCGCCTCGCCCCGGGTCAGGCTGCGCACCCGCGCGATCACCTCGCCGGCACGCTCGGCGTCGGCGAGGATGCGCGCCAGCGCCGCGCGCGCCTTGTCCAGGTTCGGCGGCTGCTGGTCGAGCCAGCGCTGGCAGGCGTTGCCGCTGGTGACGATGGCCGCCAGCGGCTGGTTGACCTCGTGCGCGATCGAGGCGGTCAGGCTGCCCAGGCTGCGCACCCTCGCCAGCCGCAGCAACTGCGCCTGCGCCGCGTGCGCGGCGGCCTTGGCCCGCTCCATGCGCACCGCGATGGAGGCGGTGACCGCCACCACCACGATGCTGATCGCCGAGTTGATCACGCCGACGTGGTAGGCGCCGGCGTGGGTGAGATGGAAGCTGAGCACGACCAGCACCACGCAGATGCCCGCCAGCACGCCCAGCCCGGCCGGGGCCAGCAAGCGCACCGCGCCGAGGATCGCCACGGTGTAGAACAGCGCCGCCGCCACTGCGTAGTCGGTGACCGTGTCGGCGACGAAGATCGCACCCAGCGCCAGGCCCAGCGCGGCCAGGCCGAGCAGGCGGCGATGCGGCGGCAGCGGCTTGAACCAGGCGATCATCGGCGGTGTGGCGTGCGAGTGACGGGGATGGGCATGACTGGCTCAGGCTTCGGCGCCGGCGTTCCAGAACGCCTGTTGTACACCGGGTTCGCCCTCCAGGCGCTGCACCACCGCATCCAGTTCCTCGGCACGCACCGCGGTGGCGTACAGGGTGGCGGCGATCTCCACGTCCTTCTGCCCGAACGGATGCTGCTCGACCTCGCGCGCCGGGTAGTGCGCCTCCTCCAGCAGTTCGATCAGCCGCTCGCGCACCTCGCCGTGCACCTCGCGCGCGCAGATCGCATAGAACATGTAGGTGGCTTCCAGCGAGGATTCCTTCAGCGGATGCCGGTTGATCCGGTTCACCATCGGCCGCAGCAGGGTATTGCTGAGCAGCACGAACATGGCCGCCAGCACCGCCTCGGCGACCAGCCCGGCACCGGCGCAGGCGCCGACCGCACCCGACCCCCATAGTGTCGCCGCGGTGTTGAGCCCGGTGACGTTGGCGCCTTCCTTCATGATCGCGCCGGCGCCGAGGAAGCCGATGCCCGAGACCACGTAGGCCACCACCTGCACCGCACCCTGGGTGCCGCCGTGGATCTCGAACAGGCGGTCGCCGAGCGAGACGAAGATCGCCGCGCCGACCGCGACCAGGGTGTTGGTGCGCAGCCCAGCGGTGCGCTGGCGCACCTGGCGTTCGAAGCCGATGATCGCGCCGAGCACGAAGGCGGCGGTGAGGCTGACCAGGGTGTCGAGCAGCGAGCCGAGATTGAACAGACGCAGTGCTTCCATCAGGGCGCGTTCCGGTAGGTGGGGGGAGCGAGCATGGCGGCTCCGGGGAAGGGAGTGGGCAGGGACGGGGGCCGATGATGCCGCGGCGAGATGGCAGCGCGCATCGTGGCGACGGACAGATGCGGCTCAGCGTACCCCGGGCCACCACGCCAGCGCGGCATGCAGCCAGTGCGCGGCCGGGGCGTTCGCCCCGGCGTCGTGCAGGCGCCGCTGCGCCGCATGCGGCAAGCGCGCGCGGACGCGGATACGGTCGGCGACGGACAGCAGCGACAGCGCATCGGCCATCACCCGCGGCGACTGCGCGGACAGCGCCAGGGCGAAGGCGCGGGCGCCGTGGGTGGCGAGCAGATGGCGCAGCGCCTCGGTACGGCGCATGGCGACCGCGGCGCGCAGCGCGCGCTGCAGGCCGCGCTGCAGGCGGAACCGGCGGGAGAACAGCGAGAACAGGAACATGACGACCTCCTTGCGGCGCGTGGCCGGAGGACGTCGCAGCGTGTGCGCGGCGTGCGTCTTCCGGCTCAGCGCCGGGCAGCGACCAGGCGAGGGGAACGGCGGGGGAATGCGGCGCTGATGCCGCGTCGATGCGGATCGGGGTCCATGCTCGCCTCCGGTATCAGGGGAACGGATCGCGCGGTCGGATGCCGCGGTACCGCCCACTGGCCGGGCCAGGAGCGGGTGGCGCAAAGCTTGGCATGCGGCCCAGGTGTGCACCAGCCTGCATGAGGCCATGGCGGCGATACCAAGGTATATCCGCTCTCCTCCGCGTGCAGGCGCGTGGCGCAGCGATTGAGACGCGGCCGGCTACACTGGCCGCATGCAGAACGATGCCCATTTCCTGATCCTCGCCGGCCTGTTGTGTGCCGTCATCGCCCTGTTGCTGGCCGTGTTGCTGCGGCGGGGCAACCACACCGCGCTGGAGGCGGCTTTGCGCGAGGAGCAGCGCAGCGGCCGCGGCGAACTGCGCGAGCAGCTCGACAGCCTGGCCCGCCAGCAGGACGCACGCAGCGAAGGCTTCGCCCGCCACCTGGCCGATCTTTCCACCCGCACCGATCAGCGCCTGGACCTGCTGCGCGAGGCGCTGACCGAGGACGCGCGGCGCGGCCGGGCCGAGGCCGGCGCCGCGCAACAGCGCATGGCCGAGCTGCTGAGCCAGCGCCTGGTCGAAATCCGCGGCCAGCTCGACGCCTTCGGCCAGCAGCAGGACGCACGCATGGCCCAGTTCGGCCAGCAGCAGGCCGAGCTGATCGCGCGCATCGACGCGCAGCTGGGCGCGTTGCGCGAGGCCCTGATCGAGGACGCGCGCAAGGGCCGCCAGGAAGGCGCCGACGTGCAGCAGCGCTTCGCCGACACGCTCGGCCAGCGCCTGGGCGACCTGGTCCAGCGCAACGAGCAGCGGATGGGCGAGATGCGCGCCACCCTGGAGGAGCGGTTGAAGGAACTGCAGGCCGACAACGCGGCCAAGCTCGAGCAGATGCGCGGCACCGTCGACGAGAAGCTGCAGACCACCCTCAACACGCGCCTGGACGCCTCGTTCAAGCTGGTCTCCGAACGGCTCGAGCAGGTCCAGCGCGGCCTGGGCGAGATGCAGCAGCTCGCCACCGGCGTCGGCGACCTCAAGCGCGTGCTGAGCAACGTCAAGAACCGCGGCGGCTGGGGCGAGGTGCAGCTGGAGAACATCCTCGAGCAGACCCTGACCCAGGAGCAGTACGCGCGCGGCGTGCGGGTGCGCCCGGAGCGCAACGAGATGGTCGATTTCGCGGTGCGCCTGCCCGGCCGCGGCCACGAGGACACGCCGGTGTGGCTGCCGATCGACGCCAAGTTCCCGCGCGAGGACTACGAGCGCCTGCTCGACGCGCAGGAGCAGGGCGATCCGGAACTGGTGCAGGCGATGGGCGTGCAGCTGGAGCGCGCGATCCGGGTGCAGGCCAAGTCGATCGGCGACAAGTACATCGCCCCGCCGCACACCACCGACTTCGCGGTGATGTTCCTGCCCACCGAGGGCCTGTACGCCGAGACCCTGCGCCGCCCCGGCCTGGCCGATCTGTTGCAGCGCGAGCATCGCATCGTCGTCGCCGGCCCGACCACGATCACCGCCCTGCTCAACAGCCTGCAGATGGGCTTCCGCACCCTCGCCATCGAAAAGCGCTCCAGCGAAGTGTGGGGTGTGCTGGCGGCGGTGAAGAGCGAGTTCGGCAAGTTCGCCGGCATCCTGGAAAAGGCCGAGAAGCAGATCAGCACCGTCGGCAAGAGCCTGGGCGAGGCCAGCCGCAAGACCCGCACTATCGAACGCCGCCTGCGCGGCGTCGAGACCCTGGCCGATGCGCAGGCCGCGCCACTGCTGGAACTGTCGCTGCCGCTGGACGATGCCGAAGCGGACGAGGCGGCAGGCGACGACCGGGAATGAGGGCTTGCGTTGCAAGGCGGCCGGGGTGTCGAGGTGGAATGACTGGTCGTGGCGGTTGTGTTGGCGCGGGATGGCATGCGACCGGCACGCGCCATGTTGGATGCAGCGCCGCGACCTGGACGGGCCAGCGCGGCCGCTTCGTACGCGCGCGCTGTACAGATGGCGCAGCATGCGGCTGTCCTGGTCTTGCCTGCAGTGTCGATGCGATTCGACATCGCGGATGCGTTGTCGTCTCCAGGCCGCTCGCCTGCTCGCCCGCTGGCCGATACGCGCGCTGCCGATCACGACGAGAGGCACATGTGTAGCGGCGGCTCTTGTTCCTTCTGCGGCAGTCGCGAGCAGGTTTTGCGGACGCGGCCGTCGCGGCTGAAGCCGCTCCTGCGGGATCACATGATCCGCAGCAAAAGCGGGTGTTACGAGCCTGCACAGGCTAGCTGTCGGTGCGCTGAGTCACGCGGTCACGGCACTGCGCATGCTGCGCCGGCAGCGACTATGCTGGCGCTCCCTTTCGATCGAGGTAATGCCCCATGTCCGAGTCGCTGACCGCCATTCCGCTGACCCGCATCGATGGCCAGCCGGCCACCCTCGCCGCGTTCGAGGGCAAGGTGTTGCTGATCGTCAACGTCGCTTCCAAGTGTGGCCTCACTGCGCAGTACGCGGGCCTGGAAGCGCTGTACCGCGAGAAGCAGGCTGCGGGGCTGGAAGTGCTGGGCTTCCCGGCCAACGATTTCAAGGGCCAGGAGCCGGGCAGCGAGGCGGAGATCCAGCAGTTCTGCCAGCTCACCTACGACGTGACCTTCCCGATGTTCTCCAAGATCGCGGTCACCGGCGAGGACACGCATCCGCTGTACCGCGCGCTGATCGCCGCGCAGCCGCAGACCGAGGGCGAGGGCCCGATGCGCGAGAAGCTGGCCGGCTACGGCATCGAACCGAATCCGGCGCCGGGCGTGCTGTGGAATTTCGAGAAGTTCCTGGTCGGCCGGGACGGCCAGGTCCGCGCGCGCTTCGCCCCGGATGTCACCGCCGAGGATCCGCGCCTGCGCGCGGCGATCGACGCGGCGCTGGCGTAACGGCGCGCGGCGCCATCTGGCTGTGCTTGGACGAGCTGAAGGTGTGTTGCGGCGTCTAGGTAGTTGGTGAACGAGCCGGAGAGGTGATCGATGTCCTCGTTGGCCGGCGTCGCTTGTTGCGGCTGAACCGCTCCTACGCAAGGCGTGCAGCATCGAAACTGTTGCCTTTGCCTTTGCCTTTGCCTTTGCCGTTGCTCTTGACTTGGTTTTGGCTGTTGCTCTGGCTTTTGATCTACCGGGTTCCCTTCCGAAGCGGCGGCCATCGCGGGGAAATACCCGAAGGGCGGCGTACATGGATGTACGCCGTCCGCGGCAGGGGCAGGATGCCCCTTCCGCGGATCCCCGTGATGGACGCGGACCCGGAGCGCGCAGCGCGGAGGGCGCGAGGCAGGGCGCGCTTTCTTTTGGTTACCTTTTCTTTGCGCGAGCAAAGAAAAGTAACTCGCCCGCAAGGGCGAAAGCTTTGCTTCTGCTGTTGTCGTTGATGTGGTTGCTTCGTTTGGAAGCTTGAAAGCAACAGCAAAGGCTTTCGCCTGGCGCGGGTCACTTTTCTTTGCTTGTGCAAAGAAAAGTAACCAAAAGAAAGCACACCCCGCAGCGCGCCTTCCGCGCTAACGCGCTCCAGGTTCGCAGCCACGTCGGGCATTTTCCGACGGCACATCCATGTGCCGGCGGAAAACGACGCGCATCCTGCGCGTCGCCCTTCGGGTATTCGCCCGTCGTGTCTGCCGCGCCGAGGGGACCCGGTAGATCAAAAGCACAGCAACAGCACAAGCAACAGCGGGAGCAGGA
>NZ_NMPP01000025.1:0-24791 GCF_009192885.1 Xanthomonas sp. LMG 12462
ACGAGTAAAAAACAGCTGCTTTTGTGGGAGGGGCTTCAGTCCCGACGGGCTTTCCCGGGAAAGCCCGTCGGGACTGAAGCCCCTCCCACAATGCAATCGCAACCACTACGCCTGCGCAGGAAAATCTCGAATCCCGGCTTTCAACAGCCGCAGGCTGCCATCCCGAATCCCCAATCCCGAATCCCGGCTTATCCGGCCATGCCGCTGTGCCGCAGCAACGCCTCCAGCTCCGGCGCACGGCCACGGAAGGCGGTGAAGTTCTCCAGCGCCGGGCGGCTGCCGCCGCGCGAGAGGATTTCGCGCAGGAAGCGCGCGCCGGTGTCCGCCAACTGATCCGGCGCTTCCTCGAATGCGGCATAGGCGTCGGCGCTGAGCACCTCGGCCCACTTGTAGCTGTAGTAGCCGGCCGCATAGCCGCCGGCAAAGATGTGGTTGAACTGGTGCGGGAAGCGGTTCCAGGCCGGCGGCCGGTTCACCGCCACGGCGTCGCGCACGCGCTCGAGCAACTGCAGCACGCTGTCGGCCTGGGCATCGAAGTCGTGGTGCAACTGCATGTCGAACAGCGCGAACTCGAGCTGGCGCACCGTGAACATGCCGCTCTGGTAGTTCTTCGCCGCGAGCATCTTGTCGAACAGCGCGCGCGGCAGCGGTTCGCCGCTGTCCACGTGCGCGGTCATCGCCTGCAGGCGCGGCCATTCCCAGCAGAAATTCTCCATGAACTGGCTGGGCAGTTCCACCGCGTCCCATTCCACGCCGTTGATGCCGGCCACGCCCAGTTCGCCGACCTGGGTCAGCAATTGGTGCAGGCCATGGCCCATCTCGTGGAACAGGGTGGTGACTTCGTTGTGGGTGAAGGTGGCCGGCTTGCCGTCGCTGCCGCGGCCGAAATTGCACACCAGGTACACCAGCGGGGTCTGCACGCCGTCGGCGCGTTCGCGGCGGTTGCGGCAGTCGTCCATCCAGGCGCCGCCGCGCTTGCCTTCGCGCGCGTACAGGTCCAGGTAGAACTGCCCGACCAGGCGCCCCTGCGCATCGCTGAGGCGGAAGAAGCGCACATCCGGATGCCACACCGGCGCGCTGTCGGCCTCCACGCGCAGGCCGTACAGGTCGTGGATCAGGCCGAATAGGCCCTCCAGCACCTTGGGCTCGGTGAAGTAGCGCTTCACTTCCTGCTCGGAGAAGCTGTAGCGCGCCTGCTTGAGCTTTTCGCCGGCATAGGACAGGTCCCAGGCTTCCAGCGTGTCCAGGCCCAGGTGCTCGCGCGCGAAGGCTTCCAGTTCCGCGCGGTCGCGCTGCGCGTAGGGCTTGGCGCGTGCGGCCAGGTCGTGCAGGAAGTCCAGCACCTGTGCAGGATCCTGCGCCATCTTGGTCGCCAGCGAATACTCGGCGTAGCTGGCGAAGCCAAGCAAGGCCGCCAGTTCGCCGCGCAGGGCGAGGATGCGCCCGATCGCCGCGCTGTTGTCCAGCGCCGCATCGCCGAACTCCGAGGCGCGGATCGCGTTGGCGCGGTACAGCGTCTCGCGCAACGCACGGTCTTCGGCGTACATCTGCACCGGCAGGTAGCACGGCATCTGCAGGGTCAGCTTCCAGCCCGCCTGGCCGTCGCGCTCGGCCGCCGCACGCGCGGCGGCGATGCTGTCCTCGGGCAGGCCGGCCAGGCGCGCCGGGTCGTCGACCAGCAGCGACCACGCATCGGTGGCATCAAGCACATTCTGCGAGAACTTGGCCGACAGCGCCGACAGTTCTTCCTGGATCGCGGCGAAGCGCTGCTTGTCGGCCTCGCCCAGTTCGGCGCCGCCCAGGCGGAAGTCACGCAGCGCGTTGTCCAGCACCTTGCGCTGCGCCGGCGTCAGCGTGGCCGCCTCCGGCGATTGCGCCAGCGTGCGGTACTGCGCGAACAGCGCCAGGTTCTGCCCCAGCGCGCTGGAGAAGCGCGTCACCTTGGGCAGGTTGGCGTTGTAGGCCTCGCGCAGCGCCGGCGTGTTGACCACCGCCTGCAGGTGGCTCACCTGGCCCCAGGCACGCCACAGGCGCTCGGTGGCATCGTCCAGCGGCGCCACGAAGCTGTCCCAGCGCACCGGCGCCACCGTCTCGGCGGCGGCCACGGCGGCCTCGGCCTGCGCCAGCAGCGTGTCGATCGCCGGGCCGATGTGCTCGGGCTGGATCGCATCGAAGCGCGGCAGGCCGGAAAAATCGAGCAGGGGATTGGTCATCGCGGAAGTCTCGGTCACGGAAGGAAGGCCGGCGGCGCCGGCCATGGCAATGAAATGGCGGTCAGTCCAGCGCGGCACAAGGCAGCGGCGGCAAGCCGGCGCCGGCCACCGCCGCGGCCAGCTGCGCATCGGCCTGCTCCACGTCGATGCCGTGCTCGGCGTACCACTGCGGCCGGTAGTAGCTGTGCCCGTAGCGCTCGCCGCTGTCGCACAGGATGGTGACGATGGCGCCGCTGCGGCCCTGTTCGCGCATGCGCGTGGCCGCCTGCAGCACGCCGACGAAGTTGGTGCCGGTGGAGCCGCCCACGCGCCGGCCCAGGCGCGCGCTGACGTAGCGCATCGCCGCCAGGCTCAGCGCGTCGGGTACCTTGACCATCGCATCCACGCAGCTGGGGATGAAGCTCGGCTCCACCCGCGGCCGGCCGATGCCTTCGATGCGCGAGCCGCCGGTGCTTTCCAGGCCGGCGTAGTCGCGTCCGGCCAGCGCCTCGCGGTAGCCGTCGAAGAACAGCGACACCTCCGGATCCGCGCACAGGATGCGGGTGGGATGGCGCCGGTAGCGCACGTAGCGCCCGAGCGTGGCCGCGGTGCCGCCGGTGCCGGGGCTGCACACGATCCAGGCCGGGATCGGATGCGGCTCCTCCTGCATCTGCCGGAAGATCGACTCGGCGATGTTGTTGTTGGCGCGCCAGTCGGTGGCGCGCTCGGCGTACAGGAACTGGTCCATGAAGTGGCCGCCGGTCTCGCGCGCCAGCTGCACCGAATCGGCATGCAGGTCGCAGGCGCGCCCGACCAGGTGGCAGCGCCCGCCCTGGAACTCGATCGCGGCGATCTTCTCCGGCGAGGTGGTGGCCGGCATCACCGCGATGAACGGCAGCCCCAGCAGGCGCGCGAAATACGCCTCGGAGACCGCGGTGGAACCGCTGGAGGCCTCGATCACCGGCCGCCCCTCGCGCAGCCAGCCGTTGGCCAGCGCGTACAGGAACAGCGAGCGCGCCAGGCGGTGCTTGAGGCTGCCGGTGGGATGGCTGGACTCGTCCTTGAAGTACAGGTCGATGCCGGGGAAACCGGGCAGGTCCAGCGGGATCAGGTGGGTGTCGGCCGAGCGGTTGAAGTCGGCTTCGATCTTCTGGATGGCGGCGGCCACCCAAGCGCGATGGGTCATGGCGGTGCGGGAGCGGAGAAATCGCGCCCACGATACACGCCCGGCCACGCGCCCGGGCCATGCGCGGCAGCGGCCGCCACGCCGGCGTTCACCCGGCGTGGCGCGGCGTCGGAGCGGCGCTCAGCCGGCGGCCACGCTGAAGCCGGCGTCGGCGATCGCCTGCTCCAGCGCGGCCACGTCGATGCGCGCGGGGTCGTAGTCGATGCCGACGCGGCCGCCTTCCAGCACCACCGTGCTGGCGGCCACGCCCGGGCAGGCGTCGAGCACCCGCTGCAACCGTGCGCTGCAGCCGCCGCAGCTCATGCCGTGGACGAGGAGATCGAGATGGTGCATGTCATGCTCCAAAGTGAAGAAATCGCTGACGCGCTCACTGCGCACGCCAGCGATTCAGCAGCAGCGCGTTGCCCAGAACAGAGACCGAACTCAGCGCCATCGCCGCGCCGGCGATCACCGGGTTGAGCAGGCCGAACGCGGCCAGCGGGATGCCCAGGCCGTTGAAGACGAAGGCGAAGAACAGGTTCTGGCGGATCTTGCGCACCGTCGCCGCGGACAGGTCGATGGCGGCGGCGACACCGGCCAGGTCGCCGTGCATCAGCACCACGTCGGCCGCCTCGATGGCGATGTCCGAGCCGCTGCCGATGGCGAAACTGACGTCGGCCGCGGCCAGTGCCGGGGCATCGTTGATGCCGTCGCCGACCATGCCCACGCGTGCGCCCGGCACCGCCTGCAGCCGGCGCACATGCGCGGCCTTGTCCTGCGGCAGCACCTCGGCCTGCACCTGCTGGATGCCGAGCCGCGCGGCCACCGCCTGCGCCGCGTGGCGGTTGTCGCCGCTGAGCATGGTCACCGCGATGCCACGTGCCTGCAGCAGGGCCACCGCCTCGGCGGCGTCCTCGCGCAGCGGATCGGCGATGGCGATGTAGCCGGTCACGGCACCGTCGACCGCCACCCCGACCACACTCTGACCCTGCGCCTGCGCCGTCTCGGCCTGGCGGCGCAGCGCCGGGTCGGCCGGCGCGGCGACCAGGCCGTCGAGCCATGCCAGCGCGCCCAGCGCCACCTCGCGCCCGTCCACGCGGCCGCGCACACCCTGCCCCGGCAACGTCTGCACCGCCTCGGCCGACGGTGCCGGCACGGCCGCGCGCACGCCCAACTCGGCGGCGCGCTGCACGATGGCGCGCGCCAGCGGATGCGCCGAGCCGGTCTCCAGCGCCGCGGCCAGGCGCAACAGCGGCGCGGTCTCGGCCGCGTCGGCAACCAGCACCGCGGTCACCTGCGGCTGGCCCAGGGTCAGGGTGCCGGTCTTGTCGACCACCAGCGCGGTCAGCGCACGGGCGCGCTCCAGCACCTCGGCGTCGCGGATCAGGATGCCGGCGCGGGCGCCGACGCCGGTACCGACCATGATCGCGGTCGGCGTGGCCAGGCCCAGCGCGCACGGGCAGGCGATCACCAACACCGCCACCGCGTGCACCAGCGCTTCGGCGAAGCTGCCGCCCAGCGCCCAGGTCGCGCCCAGGGTGAGCGCGGCGATGGCCAGCACCGCCGGCACGAACACCGCGGCGATGCGGTCGACCAGGCGCTGGATCGGCGCGCGCGAGCCTTGCGCGGCATCGACCATGCGCACGATCTGCGCCAGCAGGGTGTCCGCGCCGACCCCGGTGGCGCGCGCGCGCAGCAGGCCGAGCTGGTTGACCGTGGCCGCGTGCAGGCGACTGCCCGGCGCCTTGGCCACCGGCATGGCCTCGCCGGACAGCATCGCCTCGTCCACGCTGGAGTGGCCGTCGAGCACCTCGCCGTCGACCGGCACGCGCTCGCCGGCGGCGACCACGAACACGTCGCCGACCGCCAGTTCCGCCGCATCCACCTCCACGATGACGCCGTCGCGCTCGACCCGTGCGGTGGTCGGCGCCAGGTCGAGCAGCGCGCGCACCGCCGCGGTGGTGCGGCGCTTGGCGCGGGCCTCGAGCAGGCGCCCGAGCAGCACCAGGGTGATGACGCTGGTGCTGGCCTCGAAGTACACGTGCTGGCCGTGCAGGCCGGCCACGGTGACCACGGCGCTGTACAGATAGGCCATGCCGGTGCCCAGCGCGACCAGCACGTCCATGTTGGCGCTGCCGTTGCGCAGTGCGCGGTAGCCGGCGCGGTAGAAGCGCGCACCGATCCAGCACTGCACCGGCGTGGCCAGCAGCAACTGCAGCCAGCGCGGCAGCGGCTCGGCATGCGCACCGCGCAGGGCGTCGCCATCCAGCATGCCGAGCATCTGCCCCCAGAACGGCAGGGTCAGCAGCACCGCTGCGGCGAACAGGCCCAGCTCGCGCCGCCAGGCACGTTGCTCGTCGCGCTCGCGCTCGGCCAGTTGCTCTGGGTCCATGGCCTGCGCGACGCGCGCGCCGAACCCAGCACGGGCGATCCGCGCGATGAGTTCCGCTGGCGCGACTGTGCCCGGCACGATCTCCACCCGCGCCTTGGCCGAGGCCAGGTTGGCGTGGCCGGCGAGCACACCCGGGGTCTTCGCCAGCACCGCATCGATCGACGCCACGCAGGACGCGCAGTGCAGGCCGCTGAGTTCCAGGGTCACGGTCTGGGTCGGCACGCGGTAGCCGGCGTGCTGGATGCGCTGCAGCAGCGTCGGCAGATCCACCTGCTGCGGATCGTAGTCCACCTGCACGCGCGCGCCGGCATAGCTGGCCTGCGCCGCCACGCCGGGCAGACGCGTGAGCGCTTTTTCCACGCCCGCCGCGCAGGCGGCGCAGGTCATGCCCTGCACCGGCAAGGTCAGCGAGGCGGTGGTGCGACCCGTGCTCATCGCGACGGCTCGCCGGCGCCATCGCCGCGGATGTCGCCCAGGATCGGGCAGGCGTCCGGCGCACCGTGGCCGGGGCAATCCTCGACCAGGGCCGCCAGGGTGTCGCGCATCTCGGTCAGCTCGGCGATGCGCCGGTCCAGCGCCTGCAGGCGCGCGCTGGCGCGCTGCTTGATGCCCTCCACGCCATGCACGCGATCGTCCTGCAACGCCAGCAACTCGCCGATTTCCTCCAGCGAAAAGCCCAGCTCCTTGGCGCGGCGGATGAAGCGCACCCGCTGCACCGCCGCGGCGTCGTACTCGCGGTAGCCGGAGGCGCGGCGCGGGGCAGGCGGTAGCAGGCCCTGGCGTTCGTAGTAACGCACGGTGTCGATGGCGACGTCGGCCTGGCGGGCGAGCGCGCCGATGGTGAAGCGGGCGGTGGCGGGATCGGATCGCATGCGCACACCCTACTCCCTGGAGTCGGGTCCAGAGTCAAGCCTTGCAGCATGGCGGTCGCTTGCCGCGCACGCCGGCTTCGGTATCCTCTTCCGTTCCCGACGCCACGCTGCCGCCTGTGCCGACTTCCGCCGTCCTGCTGCGCCTGCTGCTGTGCCTGAGCCTGCTGCTCAACGGCACCGCGGCCGCCATGGCGATGCCCGGCATGCCGGCGCACGGCAGCGCGACGCACGAAGCGGTTGCCACCGTCGCCAGCGCGGCGCCGGTGCATGCGGCGATGCCCTGTCACGACGCACCGCCACCGCCGCCGGCCGACCAAGACGCGCACTGCCACGACCATGCCGGCAAGCACGGCGGCTGCGGCGGCATGGCAGGCTGCCAATGCCCGCACGCGCAACCGCTGCCGGCCTTGCTGGCGATGCCGCTGGCGCTGCCACGCTTGCCCCGCACCCTGATTGCCGCCGCTCCCCAGGCCGCGCACGGCGCGCCCGGCCTGCCGCGGCTGGAACGTCCTCCCAGCGCCTGAGCGCGCACGGCCGCCTGCTGGGCGGTCTCCCGGTGGCAGCGCACAGGCGCTGCCGCGTCCGAGCCTGCAGCGCCCATCGGCGCTGCGTGGCGCATCGCATCCGCTTACGGACATCGCACATGAACCCATCTTCCTCCGGCCTGCCGGCGCTGCCGTCGCGGCGCCGCTTCGTCACCGGGCTGGCGCTGGGCGCCGCCGCCGGCCTCACCGGGCTGCCGCTGCGCCACGCCCACGCCAGCGCACTGGCCCGCAACGGCGCCGCGCCCTACGTGCTGCACGGCACAGACCTGGACCTGAGCATCGGCAGTACGCAGGTCAACTTCACCGGGCGCACGCGCCCCGCCATCGCCGTCAACGGCAGCGTGCCGGCGCCGCTGCTGCGCTGGCGCGAAGGCGACACCGTGACCATCCGCGTGGCCAACCGCCTGCCCGGCCACACCCAGACCTCGGTGCACTGGCACGGCCTGCTGCTGCCGGCCAACATGGACGGCGTGCCGGGCATGAGCTTCGACGGCATCTATCCGGGCGAGACCTACCAGTACCGCTTCGCCCTGCGCCAGTCCGGCACCTACTGGTACCACAGCCATTCGCTGCACCAGGAGCAGGCCGGGCTGTACGGCGCCATCGTCATCGACCCGCGCGAGCCGCCGCCGTACCGCTACGATCGCGAACACGTGCTGCTGCTGTCGGACTGGACCGATCTGGATCCGGCGGCGCTGTTCCGGCGGCTCAAGCAGATGCCGTCCTACGACAACCTGTACCAGCGCACCGTCGGCGATTTCCTGCGCGACGCGCGCGAGGACGGGCTGCGCGCCACCCTCGCCGACCGCGGCATGTGGGGGCGCATGCGCATGACCCCCAGCGACCTGTCCGACGTCAACGGCAACACCTACACCTACCTGCTCAACGGCATGACCCCGGCCGGCAACTGGACCGGGCTGTTCCGTCCCGGCGAGAAGGTGCTGCTGCGCTTCATCAACGCCTCCAGCATGAGCTACTTCGACGTGCGCATCCCCGGGCTGAAGATGACCGTGGTCGCCGCCGACGGCCAGTATGTGCATCCGGTGAGCGTGGACGAATTCCGCATCGCCGCGGCCGAAACCTTTGATGTGCTGGTCGAACCCAGCGGCCAGGACGCCTACACGGTGTTCGCGCAGGACATGGGCCGCACCGGCCACGCGCGCGGCACACTGGCCGTGCGCGAAGGCCTGCAGGCGCCGGTGCCGGCGAACGATCCGCGTCCGTTGCTGCGCATGCAGGACATGGGCCATGCGATGGCCGGGCACGCCGGCATGGAGCACAGCGCAGGCATGACCATGCACGGCATCGAGGGCGGCTGCGGCGCGAACATGCACATGCCGGGCATGTCGGGCATGGAGCACGCCGCGCACGCTGCCGCCGCACCGGCGCATCCACGCAGCGAACGCGGCAATCCGCTGGTGGACATGCAGTCCGCCGCCACTGCGCCGCGGCTGGACGACCCTGGCATCGGCCTGCGCGACAACGGCCGCCGCGTGCTGAGCTACGCCGACCTGCATAGCCTGTTCGAGGACCCGGACGGACGCGAGCCGGGACGCGAGATCCAGTTGCACCTGACCGGCAACATGGAGAAGTTCGCCTGGTCGTTCGACGGCATTCCCTTCGCCAGCGCCGAGCCGCTGCGGCTGAACTACGGCGAGCGCCTGCGCATCGTGCTGGTCAACGACACGATGATGCAGCACCCGATCCACCTGCACGGCATGTGGAGCGACGTCGAGGACGCGGCCGGCCGCTTCCAGGTGCGCAAGCACACCGTGGACATGCCGCCGGGCACGCGCCGCAGCTACCGCGTGCGCGCCGACGCGCTGGGCCGCTGGGCCTACCACTGCCACCTGCTGTACCACATGGACGGCGGCATGATGCGCGAAGTGCGGGTGGACGCATGAGCCGCCTCCGCCTCCGCCTCTGCCTCCGCCTCGCTCCGCTCGCCCAGGCCACCGGCCTGGCGCTGCTACTCGCGCACGCTGCGGCGCAAGCGCAGCATGCCCACACGGCCGACACCGACGGCGGCGACGCACCCACTGCCGCGCCCTGCGCCTGCCCGGCACCCGCTGCCACCACACCCATGGCGGGCGCTGCGGAGGCATCGCAGCCCGACACGGCAATGCACGGCGCCATGGACCACGCAGCCATTGGGCATGCCGCGCACGCGTCGACCATGCAAGACACGCCTGCGGCAGAGCACGCCGACGCCATGTCGCACGCGCACATGGACCACGCGGCCGCGCCGGCCTCGCAGGTCGATCACAGCCACCGCGCGCATCACGCACACGACGGCATGCATCACGACGGCATGGACCATGCGATGCCCACCGCGCCAGCGCCGACCGCGAGCGCGAGCGCATGCCAGTGTCCTGCGAGCGCCGACACGTCGCTGCCGCGCGAGCCGATCCCGCCGATCACCGACGCCGATCGCGCAGCCGCATTCCCCGTGCTGCGCGACCACGGCATGGCGCACGGCGCGGCGCGCACCGGCTACCTGCTGGTCGATCGCCTGGAGGGCTGGGACAACGCCCACGGCAGCGGCCAGGCCTGGGAGGCACGTGGCTGGTACGGCGGCGACATCGACCGGCTGTGGCTGCGCAGCGACGGCGAACGCGAGGGCGGCCGCACCACGGCGTCGACACTGGAACTGGCCTATGGCCGCGCGATCTCGCCCTGGTGGGACATGCTGATCGGCGCCAGGCAGGCGTTCGCGCCGGGCCGCGCGCGAACCTCGGCGGCGTTCGGCGTGCAAGGCATGGCGCCGTACAAGTTCGAGGTGTCGGCCCTGCTCTACGTCGACGAGGGCGGCCATGCCAACCTGCACCTGGAAGGCGAGTACGACGTGCTGCTGACCAATCGCCTGATCCTGCAGCCACGGCTGGAAGCGGAACTGGCCGCGCGCGACGATCCGGCGCATCGCACCGGCAGCGGCCTGGCCAGCGTGGAGGGCGGGTTGCGCCTGCGCTACGAAGTCACCCGCCGGTTCGCACCGTATGTCGGCGTAGAGCACGTGCGCAGCTTCGGCGACACCACCGACCTGCGCCGCGCCGATGGCGAGGCGGCGCGCGAGACACGCTGGGTCGCCGGCCTGCGGTTCTGGTTCTGAGCGGACGGCAACGCGGCGCGGCGCTGTCCGTCGACAGTCGTTCTCCCCATCCAGGGTCGGCCGCAGTTCACCCGGTACATGCGAGGGTTCGGGCGGCCCTGTGCGCACCACGCACGCGGGGCTGTCACCGTCGATCGCCCAGGAGATCCGCTCGATGCACGAATCCGCCAACGCCGCCGTTCCCGCGGCCCGCCGGTGGCTCGGCCAGGCAGGCATCGCCTGCCTGGCCGTGCTCGCCGCTTGCGCATGTTCGACCGCCATGCAGCAACGCCCTCTGCTGCCGGACGGCACCCACGCGGCTGCCGACGCGCAGGACGCCAACGCGGCCAGGGCAGTGATCGTCTACTTCGATCGCAGCGGCGACGTCGAGCAGACCAAGCGCCGCATCAGCGCGGCGGCGGCGGGCTGGCATGCCCCGCTGCTGTACACGCTCGACCGCGTCGGCGCCATCGTGTTGGGGGTCCCGACCGGGAAGACCGCCGAGCGCCTCATCGCCGACGTCGGCGCCATCGCGGGCGTGCTGATGGCGGTACCCGATGGCCAACATCAACTGCAGCAGGACGCGTCGTCGCCCCCTTCGTCGGTGCGGTAGCCAACGGGCCGATGCCAGGGGCGCCCGCGCCTGCGGGCGAGCGCGCTGGATGGCCTGGACGCGTCCGCGCGCGCCGGTGCGGCCGTCTCCCGCAGGCGCGGCGCTGTCGGTTTCCAGGATCGGCCACGACAGGCGTCATGGCAATGCCCGCCACGGCTGAAGCCGCTGCTACAACACGGCTCCTGCAAGAACGCTTCAGCTAGGCGTGCAGCGCCGCCTGCAACCCCGCCACCTCGTGCCGCGGCGGACGCAGCGCCCCCAGCGTGCCGACCAGTTCGCGATAGCTGCGCGCGAGCTGCGCGAACAGCCCCGCGTCGCTGTCGCGGCTCTCGGCGACTTCGGCATAGGCGCCGCGGCCCAGATCGATGAAGTAGTCCACGCTGACCCGACGCCGTGCCGCCACGCCGGGGAACAGCCCGGCGATCAGCAGGCAACCGTCGCCGACCTCACGCAAGGCGTCGGCACGTGCACGCCCCACCTGCTCCTGCGCATGCAGCCAGGCCAGCGCCTGGATGCGCGCCAGCAACTGTGCGTCGCGCTGGTAACGCAGCAGCACGAACACCAGATAGTGCTCGCGCGATTCGTCCAGCGGCCGGCCCAGGCGCTGCCCGGCCTCGTGCACCAGCGCCTGCCACAGCTCGGCCGGCGCCCCCTGTCTGAAAGACTCGTACATGCGTCCTCCTGCGTGGTGGGAACCCTCGCAGGAAGCTTATGCATAACCCGGGCCAGTGCGTTAGCAGATCGGCGGCGCCTCTGCCAACAGGCGGAGCCGCACCACTCTCTCGCCGCGCTCTACATCGGCCGCCACGCCGTCGCCCTTAGAATTGCGCCAAGCCGCACAACGCGGCGCCTCCCCCATGCGAGACCGCCATGCCCACCACCGAAGGTACAGGTGCCGGCAGACCCGGCGCAGCGGCAGATGTGGACGGCCGGCCCGGCGTGCTGGAATCGCCCCACAACCACGGCAGCGAACGGCTGGATGGCCCGGTCTACCACGACGGCAACAGCGAGCCGCGCGGCTTCGGCCATCTGTGCGTGTCGGTGCCTGACCTGCATGCGGCCTGCGCACGTTTCGAAGCGCTGCACGTGCCGTTCCAGAAGCGCCTGAGCGACGGGCGCATGCGCAACATCGTCTTCATCAAGGACCCGGACGGCTACTGGGTGGAGATCATCTCCAACACCTCCAGCGAGCGAGCGCAGCGCGCTCAGGCATGCTGTGGCGCGATCACCACGTTGACCCGCAGGCCTAGGCGGCCGGATTCAAGATCTTTCTTGAGCACCGCCGGGTTGTCCAGCAACCCGGCCGGATCGTAGATCAGGCACACCAGGCGCTTGACGCCAGGATGCTGGCTATAACGGGCGGCATCGATCACCAACTGATCGACGATCTCGCGATCCCGCAGCCCATCGCGCTTCATTTTCACTTCGATCGCGACCTCGTTGTCGTCGAGCCGAAAATCCATCCGCGAACTGTTGCCGGCATAGCTCGGCGTGTACTCCTCGGCACGCACGTGCAGGTAATGCAGCTTCAACAGCGCGTGCAGAGCATCCTGCACGTCGTACTCGTCGACGAAGGTCATGGCCGTCCGTTTTGCGTGGCGCTTGCCGATCTGCCGTACGAACGCGTGGAAGTTCTGCAGCAGGTTGAACAACTGCGCCAGATCACCGCCCGGCGTGCTCGCATCATCGACGGCTGGCGCTGGATCGGCGTAGGACCGTTCCAGCAAGCGCTGCTCAAACTGGCGTTGCGGCTTCGATGCTGGGCGCAGGATGAAAAGCAGCAGCACGGCGGCACCTGCCATGAGCGCCAGGTAGAAGATCAGATAGCGGGGATCCAGTCGGACGTCGATATCGGGCACATAGCTGGCCCGCACGTGGTCCGCCGCCCCCTGCCCCCGGGCGACGACCAGATAGTGGACGACCACCTGCAGCCCGGACATCGATCCGCTGCCGGCGTAGAACTCGTCCGGGCGTTCGACCGGAGATCCCTCGGAAGACGCGTTGTAGCGCTGCATCTGCGCGAACAGCGGCGCCGTGCGCGCCCTGAACTCCTCCGACAGCAGGAACTGCTGCACCCTGGAATTGCTCAGGTCGTGCGGCTGGAAGATCGGCCAGATCAGCAGCAGATAGCTCAGCGTGATCATCACCGCGGACAGCACCGTCGCGGACAGGGCCAACCGCCGCATCCATTGCACCCGTTCGATCAGCGCCCGCAGCGACGCCGGCGGCGACCCATGCGTTTCGTGGACATCCTGCATTGTGTCGCTCCTGGGTTGAAGGCGATGGACGCGCCCTCGCCGCCAGCATAGCGCAGCGTCCGCATCGCCCTGCGCCCCGGCGACTACTCCACCGTCACCGACTTGGCCAGGTTGCGCGGCTTGTCCACGTCGGTGCCGCGCGCCAGCGCGGTGTGGTAGGCCAGCAACTGCACCGGCACGGTGTGCAGCACCGGGCTGAGCACGCCGGCGTGGCGCGGCGTGCGGATCACGTGCACGCCTTCGGACGCGTTGAAGTTGCTGTCCTGGTCGGCGAACACGAACAGCTCGCCACCGCGCGCGCGCACTTCCTGCATGTTCGACTTCACCTTCTCCAACAAGGTGTCGTTGGGCGCGATCACCACCACCGGCATGTTCGCGTCGACCAGCGCCAGCGGGCCGTGCTTGAGCTCGCCGGCCGGATAGCCCTCGGCGTGGATGTAGGTGATTTCCTTGAGCTTGAGCGCGCCTTCCAGGGCGATCGGGTAATGCAGGCCGCGGCCGAGGAACAGCGCGTTGTGCTTGTCGGCGAAGCGCTCGGCCCATACCGCGATCTGCGGTTCCAGGTTGAGCACGTGCTGCACGCTGCCGGGCAGGTAGCGCAGCTGCTCCAGGTACTCGGCCTCCTGTTCGGCGCTCAGCCGCCCGCGGCGCTTGGCCAGCACGCAGGTAAGCTGGAACAGCGCCGCCAGCTGGGTGGTGAAGGCCTTGGTCGAGGCCACGCCGACCTCGGCGCCAGCGCGGGTGTACAGCACCATCGCACTGGCGCGCGGGATCGCGCTCTCGGGCACGTTGCAGATCGACAGGGTCTTGGTATGGCCCAGCGCCTTGGCGTACTTGAGCGCCTCCATCGTGTCCAGGGTTTCGCCGGATTGGGAGATGGTCACGATCAGCTGCCGCGGATTGGCGCAGGCATCGCGGTAGCGGTACTCGCTGGCGATCTCCACGCTGCACGGCAGCCCGGCGATGCCCTCGATCCAGTAGCGCGCGGTCAGCCCGGCGTAGTAGCTGGTGCCGCAGGCCAGGATCTGCACGCCGTCCACGTCGGCCAGCAGCGCCTCGGCCTTGCTGCCGAACAGCGCGGTGTCGAAGCCGCCGGCGTCGAACAGCGCCTCCAGCGTGTCGGCCAGCGCGCGCGGCTGCTCGTGGATCTCCTTCTGCATGAAGTGGCGGTACGGGCCCAGCTCCAGCGAGGCCAGCGACACGTCGGACACGTGCGGCTCGCGCTGCACCGGCTGGTCCTGCGCGTCGTACACCTGCACGCCGTCGCGGCGCAGTTCGGCGGTGTCGCCTTCTTCCAGGAAGATCACCCGGCGCGTGGCCTGGATCACCGCCGAGACATCCGAGGCGATGAAGTTCTCGCCCTCGCCCAAGCCGATCAGCAGCGGGCAACCCATGCGCGCGCACACCAGCAGGTCCGGGCGCGACTTGCTCACCGCGGCCACGGCATAGGCGCCGGTCAGCTCCTTCACCGCCGCCTGCAGCGCGCCGAGCAGGTCGCGGCCCTGGGCGATGTAGTGGTGGATCAGGTGGGCGATGACCTCGGTATCGGTCTGCGATTCGAACACGTAGCCCAGCGCGGTCAGGCGCTCGCGCTGCTGTTCGTGGTTCTCGATGATGCCGTTGTGGACCAGCGCCAGGTCGCCATGACTGACGTGCGGGTGCGCATTGGCCTCGGTGACGCCGCCATGGGTCGCCCAGCGGGTGTGGCCAATGCCCAGCGGCGCGTGCAGGCCCTCGGCCAGCGCGGCGCTCTCGGTCTCGGCCACGCGGCCGGTACGGCGCACACGGCGGACCTGCCCGTCGGCGATGGCGGCGATGCCGGCCGAGTCGTAGCCCCGGTATTCCAGGCGCTTGAGCCCCTCGATCAGGACCGGAACCACATCGCGATCCGCGATCGCACCGACGATACCGCACATAGCCACGCCCTTCGCCGAAAAGTCCGCCATTCTAGCGAAGTCCGCTGAATGTCTCGCCGCTGTCCGCTGCCGGACACAGAGCGTGTCACCCATTCCCGAGCATGCCCCCGCCCTGGTGTCCGCGAACGTGTCCGCGGACACCCGGACACCTGTCCGCGCCGTCCGCACCCATGCAATTCAATGACTTGCAGTTGGCACGCATCGTGCTCTGAAGTCCCCATCCTCACCGCTGCGACCGTCCGATGATCCGTGACACCTCCGCCCAGGACCAGGTTCTCGCCCGCCCCCGCTCCGCGGCCTGGCGCCGCTGGCTGTGGCCCGGGCTGATCGCCGCGCTGGTGCTGCTGGGCATCGCCTTCGCCGCACGCGGCTGGATCGCCGGCAGCCGCTCGTTCGACGCGCAGCGGGTGCGCATCGCCACGGTGACCCGCGGCGACCTGGTCCGCGACATCTCCGCCGACGGCCGCCTGATCGCCGCCAACAGCCCCACCCTGTACGCCATCTCCGGCGGCACCGTGACCCTGAAGGTGGTCGCCGGCGACGTGGTCAAGCAGGGCCAGGAGCTGGCCGAGATCGACAGCCCGGAACTGCGCAGCAAGCTCGCCCAGGAAGAAGCCACCCTGGCCGGCCTGCAGGCCGAGGCCGGCCGTGCCGACCTGGACGCGACCCTGGCCCGCGCCAACGCCAGCAAGCTGATCGACCAGGCGCAGATCGAACGGCAGGCGGCCAGCCGCGACCTGGAGCGCTACCAGCGCGGCTATGAAGGCGGCGCGGTGCCGGCAGTGGAACTGGCCAAGGCCCAGGACACCCTGAAGAAGGCCGACATCGCGATGAGCCACGCGCAGAAGGATTCGGGCCTGCAGGCGCAGGGCGCCTCGCTGGACGCGCGCAACAAGCGCCTGCTCGCCGAGCGCCAGCGCGCGGTGGTGGCCGAGGTGCAGCGCCAGGTCGACCTGCTGACCCTGCGCTCGCCGTTCGACGGCCAGGTCGGCCAGGTGCAGGTGTCGCAGCACACCAACGTCGCCGCCAACGCACCGGTGCTGAGCGTCGTCGATCTGTCCAAGTTCGAACTGGAGATCAAGGTGCCGGAAAGCTTCGCCCGCGATCTGGCGATCGGCATGCCGGCGCAGTTGACCAGCGGTGCCGGCGAGCCCTTCGCCGGCGCGATTTCGGCGGTGTCGCCGGAAGTGGTCAACGGCGAGGTCAACGCGCGCATCCGCTTCACCGACAAGCAGCCGCCGGGCCTGCGCCAGAGCCAGCGCATGAGTGCGCGGGTGCTGCTGGATACTCGCAAGAACGTGCTCAAGCTCGAGCGCGGCCCGTTCGTCGAACAGTCCGGCGGCCGCTACGCCTACGTCATGGACGGCGACTCGGCGGTGCGCCGTCCGGTCGAACTGGGCGTCACCAGCCTGGGCGAAGTCGAAGTGCGCTCGGGCCTGCAGCCGGGCGACCGGGTCGTGGTCTCCGGCAGCGACCTGTTCGGCGATGCGCCGCAGGTGACGGTGCATTAGGAGCCGGGAATGGGGATTCGGGAATGGGGATTGGTAAGCCCCTCTCGTTTTCTTCTCCTGGCCGCCGCTTCGAATCTCGACATCCAAATCCCCAATCCCCGCTCCACCACCACAGGAACTCACGCCATGCTCGAAATGCGCTCCGTCTCCAAGGTCTTCCGCACCGAACAGGTCGAGACGCATGCGTTGCGCTCGCTGGACCTGCATGTCCGCGAGGGCGAGTTCGTCGCCGTCACCGGGCCGTCGGGATCGGGCAAGACCACCTTCCTCAACATCGCCGGCTTGCTGGAGACCTTCACCAGCGGCCAGTACCTGCTCGACGGCCAGGACGTCAGCAACCTCAACGACGATGCGCGCTCGCGCATGCGCAACCAGAAGATCGGCTTCATCTTCCAGGGCTTCAACCTGATCCCCGACCTCAACCTGTTCGACAACGTCGACGTGCCGCTGCGCTACCGCGGCATGGGCGCGGCCGAGCGCAAGCAGCGCATCGAGGAAGCGCTGAGCCGGGTCGGGCTGGGCTCGCGCATGAAGCACTATCCGTCCGAACTGTCCGGCGGCCAGCAGCAGCGCGCGGCGATCGCCCGCGCCCTGGCCGGCAGCCCGCGCCTGCTGCTGGCCGACGAACCGACCGGCAACCTCGACTCGCAGATGGCGCGCGGGGTGATGGAACTGCTGGAGGAGATCAACGCGCAGGGCTCGACCATCGTCATGGTCACCCACGACCCGGAACTGGCCGCGCGCGCGCAGCGCAACGTGCACATCGTCGACGGCCAGGCCACCGACCTGCAGCGCGAGCCGGTGCTGGTGCACGGCGGCGCGGCGGCGGCGTCCGCCAACGATCACCGCTGAGACAGGCCCTGCCATGTCGCTGCCGTATGCCGTGGAACTGGGATTGCGTGGAATGCGTCGGCATCCGCGCACGGTGTTGCTCGCCGTGCTCACGCTCGCCCTGGGCCTGGCATCGGTGATGACGATGCTGACCTTGCAGGCGATGCTGTCCGCCGATCCACTGCCCGGCCTCAGCCAGCAGCTGTACCTGGGCTGGGTGGACTCGCGGCAGATCGCCCGCCAGGACGACCCCGACGCTGGCGAGCCGCCTCAGGCGCTGTGGAAGCTGGACGATGCCACGGCATTCATGGCTACGCTGCCGCAGGTGCGGCAGGCGGCGCTTACGCTGAGCACGTTCGACGTGAGCGACCAGGCACGCACGCGCCACCAGCAGGCCTACGCGATCAGCGCGCTGGGACCGATGCCGGCGCTGTTCGGCCTGCCGCTGCGGTCCGGCCGCTACTGGACGGACGCAGAAGAACGCAACCGTGCGCCGGTGGCCATCATCAGCCACGCGCTCAGCCTGAAGCTGCTGGGCAGCGAGAACGGCGTCGGCCGGCAGATCCGACTGGGCAAGCAGCTGTTCCAGGTCGTCGGCATCAGCGACGACTGGAGACCGCGCCCGGCCTTCTACTTCCTCAATGGGCCGGAAGCGGCCTGGCAGCAGTATCCGCTGGAGGTGTTCGTTCCGGCACGGGCGGCCCTGGACGCGGACGCCAAGCCGGGATTCGTCCAGGGCTGCGACGACACCGGCCACGCCGGCGTGCGCTTCAACGAACTCGACCTCGGTGCCTGCCGCTGGCTGATGCTCTGGGCGCAGTTGTCCACCCCCGTGCAGGTAAACGCCTACCGCGATGCGCTGTCCGCGTTCGCGCAAGCGCGCCATGCCGATGGGGTTTTCCAGCGCGCGCCGCAGGTCGCCTTGTACGGCGTGGCCGAGTGGCTTGCGCGCAACCGCGTGGTCCCGGACAGCGTGCGCCTGAACGTCTGGCTGGCGCTCGCGCTGCTCGGGCTGTGCATCGTCAATGTCGCCGGCCTGCTGGCCGCACGTTTCCTGCGCCGCTCCGCCGAATTCGGCGTGCACCGGGTCCTGGGCGCCCCGCGCGCGGCGGTGTTCGTCCGCTGCCTGACCGAAGCCGGCGCGATCGGCCTGTTGGGCGGCGTGCTGGCATTGCCGGCCACGCTGTTCGGCCTGTGGATCGTGCGCATGCAGGCGGAGACCTACAGTGACCTGGCACGCTTCCAGCCCAGCCTGTTCCTGGCGATGGTGGCGCTGGCGATCGGCACCGGCCTGCTGGTCGGCCTGCTCCCGGCGTGGCGTGCAGCGTTGCTGCAACCGGCGCTGCAAGTGAAAAGCCTCTGAGGGCCCGTCGATGCCACTGCGCCCCTATCTCTCACCCCTGTTGCGGCATCCGCTGATGCCGCTGCTGGTGATCGTGCAGACCCTCCTGGCCTGCGCGATCCTGACCAACGTGCTGTTCCTGCTGTGGCAGAAGCTGGCGCCGATGCTGGTCCCGGACGGCATCGCCCGCGATGAGGTCATCCTGGTCGACCAGGTGATCAATGGCCAAGGCGGCTGGAAAGCGCCGCAGATCCGCGCCGGCACCGACACGCTGCGCCGCATCCCCGGAGTCACCGCGGTCTCGCCGACGATCGGCCTGCCAATGAGTTCCTCCATGGTCATGGTCGGCCGCGTCGCCGGCCCTGCGGCGACCGAGCGCGTGAGCCTGCTGGTCGGCGACGACCTGATCGATGCGTTGGGCCTGGACCTGGTGGCCGGACGCAACTTCAGCGCCGACGAAATGCGGGTCGGCGACCTGCCCGCCGCGACCGCGTCCGACCGCACCACCGCGGTCATCCTCACCCAGGCGCTGGCGCAGCGGCTGTTCGGCTCGCGCCCGGCGCTGGGCGGCGTGCTCACCAACGGACAGGCGAACGCGACCAAGCGTTTCGTCGTGGTCGGCATCGTCCGCCACCTGCTGCGCTACCAGCTCGACGCGCTGGACGACGGCAAGGCCGAGTACACGATGCTGACGGCGGGCACAGTCACCGGGACGCCGATCCTGACCTACGCGGTGAGGACCGCGCCGGAGCGGCGCGCGGCCGTGATGGCCGAGATCCCGCAACGTCTGCAGCAGTTGTTCGGCGACGCGCTGCTGCGCGGGATCACGATCCGTGCGAACGACTACGAATCCCAGCGCAACGAACGGCTCCAGCCGCGCCGCGCCGCAGTGTGGCTGTTCGGCACCGCCAGTGCGGTGGTCACCCTCATCACCCTGATCGGCATCGCCAGTCTCAGCGGTTTCTGGATCCAGCAGCGGACCCGGCAGATCGGCATCCGCCGCGCCCTGGGCGCCAGCCGCGGCCAGATCCTGCGGCATTTCCTGCTGGAAAACCTGGTGGTCATCGGCAGCGGCGTGGTCCTGGGCATGCCATTGGCCTACATCGCCAATCTCTGGTTGATGCAGCACTACGAGCTGCCGCGGCTGCCCGCCGCCTGCCTGCCGATCGGCTTGCTCGCCCTGTTGCTGCTAGGCCAATGCGCGGTGTTGTCGCCGGCGCGGCGCGCCGCCGCGATCCCGCCCGCCACCGCCACCCGCAGCGCCTGAGCCAAGGACCCCATGTTCCGTTACTACATCCAACTGGCAGTACGCAGCCTGCGCCGCAGCCCGGTGCTCACCGCGCTGATGGTGCTGTCCATCGCGGTGGGCATCGGCGCGGCGATGACCACGCTGACGGTGATGCGGCTGCTGTCCGGCGATCCCTTGCCCGGGCGCAGCCAGCAGATCTTCTTCGCGCAACTCGATCCGCGTCCCAGCAACGGCGCCAACCAGAAGCCGTACGACAAGCTCGACTACCCCTCGGCCATGGACCTGTGGACGCGCGGGCGCGCCGATCGCCAGGCCATGGTCGCCGAGAGCGAGATCAAGGTGCACGCAGCAGACGGCGTCACCCCGCCGTTCATGACCCAGTTGTTGATGACCCAGGCCGATTTCTTCCCGATGTTCCAGGTGCCGTTCGCCTACGGCAGCGGCTGGCGCGCGCGCGACGACCAGGACCGGGCGCGGGTGGCGGTGATCTCGTCCGACCTCAACGCCAAGCTGTTCCAGGGCCGCAACAGCGTCGGCCGCAGCCTGCTGGTGCGCGGCACGGCGGTGCGCATCGTCGGCGTGCTGGCACCGTGGCGGCCGTCGCCGCTGTTCTACACGCTGGCCGGCGGCAGCTTCGCCCATGGCGATACCGCCAGCTTCTACGGACGGCCGCAGGACGTGTTCATGCCGCTGTCCAGCAGCCTGGAGGTCAACGACGGCCACATCCAGCCGTGGACCTGTTTCAGCAAGCCCGAGGCCAACCTGGACCTGCGCAGCGCGCCGTGCGTGTGGCTGCAGTTGTGGGTGCAGTTGGACACGCCGGCGAAGGTCGCCGACTACCGCCGGCTGCTGGCCGACTACGCCGCGCAGCAGCACGCCGCCGGGCGCATCGGCCGCGCCGACACTGCGCGCCTGCTGTCGCTGCCGCAATGGCTGGACCATAACCGCGTGGTGCCGGGCGACGTGCGCCTGCAGAGTTGGCTGGCGCTGGCGTTTCTGGGCCTGTGCCTGTTCAACAGCGTCGGCCTGCTGCTGGCCAAGTTCCTGCGCCGCGGCGGCGAGATCGGTGTGCGTCGCGCGCTGGGGGCGTCGCGCCGCGCGATCTTCGCGCAGTGCCTGACCGAGGCCAGCGTGATCGGCCTGCTCGGCGGCGCCGGCGGTTGGCTGCTGACCCTGCTGGGCCTGTGGAGCGTGCGCCAGCAGCCCACCGCCTACGCCGACCTGGCGCATCTGGACCCGACGACGTTCGCCGGCACCTTCGCCCTGGCGATCGCCTGCAGCCTCGCCGCCGGCCTGTTCCCCGCCCTGCGCGCCAGCCGTATCGCGCCAGCCATGCAACTCAAGAGTCTGTAACCGGGGCCCGCGACCATGCAGATCACGCCCATCCTCAGCGCGCTGTCGCGCCATCGCATTGCGGCCACGCTGATCGCGCTGGAAGTGGCGCTGGCCTGTGCGGTGCTGTGCAACGCCTTCTTCCTGATCGGCAACCGCCTGGACCTGGTGCACCTGCGCAGCGGCATCGACGAGACCGCGCTGGGCCTGGTGTCGCTGTCCGGCTGCGACGGCTGCAACGCCGCCGACGTCAACGCCCGCGCGCTGGATGCGGTGCGCCGCACGCCCGGCGTGCGCGCGGCCGGCGCCATCAATACCGTCCCGTTCGCGCCGCCGGTGTTCAACAACGGGCTGTGCCTGGACCAGGACTGCACCAAGGTCGGCGGCGTGCCGCACTTCTACATGCTCAGCCCCGGCGCCGTCGCGGCACTGGCGCTGCAGCCGGACAGCGGCCGCACCTTCGGCGAGGCCGACTACCAGCCGCTCGACAACGGCATCCCGACCGCGGCCGGCGTGTGGATCACGCGGGCGCTGGCCGCGCACCTGTGGCCGGGCCAGGATCCGCTGGGCAAGGAATTCTGGTCCGGCGGCCATTTCCGCGTGATCGGCACGCTGGAGCACCTGGCGCGCCCCGATCCGGGCCGCAGCGAGGATGGCGTGATCGGCAGCGACTGGTCGGTGGTGATCCCGGTGCGCGAGGCCGCGCAGTCCGGCACCTATGTGCTGCGTGCCGATCCGCGCGAGTTGCCGCGGGTGTTGGCGAAGGCGCGCGCCGCAGTGGCACGGGCCGTGCCCGAGGCGGTGCTGGACAACGCCAACAGCAAGCCGCTGGACGACCTGCGCCAGACGTATTTCCAGAGCGACCGGGCGATGACCGGGCTGCTGGTCGCGATCATCGTCGCGATGCTGCTGGTGACCGCGCTGGGCATCGTCGGCCTGGCCAGTTTCTGGGTGCAGCAGCGCACCAAGCAGATCGGCATCCGCCGCGCGCTCGGCGCCACCCGCCGCGACATCCTGCGTTATTTCCAGACCGAGAATCTGCTGCTGGTCGGCGCCGGCGTGGCCCTGGGCATGTTGCTGGCCTACGGCGGCAACGTGCTGCTGATGCGGGTCTTCGAACTGGAACGGTTGCCGGCCAGCTACCTGCCGGTCGGCGCGCTGCTGCTGTGCGCGCTGGGCCAGCTCGCCGTCCTCGGCCCGGCCCTGCGCGCCGCCGCCGTCGCCCCCGCCATCGCCACCCGCAGCGCCTGACCCGGAGCCCGCATGTTCGCTTACTACCTTCGCCTGGCGCTGCGCAGCTTCGGCCGCAACCGCATCCTCACCGGGCTGATGGTGCTGGCCGTGGCGCTGGGCATCGGCGCGTCGATGACCATGCTGACCGTGCTGCACACGCTCTCCGGCGACCCGCTGCCCGGGCGCAGCGCCACGCTGTTCCATCCGCAGTTGGATCCGCGCCCGCGCAACCTGCCCAGCGCCGACCCCGAGCCGCCGGACGAGCTGACCTGGCAGGACGCCACCGCGCTGTACCGGGCGCAGGCGGCGCCGGCGCAGACCATGACCAGCGCGAACTGGCTGCCGGTGCGCCAGACCGTGCCCAACAGCCCCTTGCGCATGCTCACCACCCGCGCCGCCACCGCCGACCTGTTCGGCATGTTCGGCATGCGCTTCCTCTACGGCAGCGGCTGGAGCCATCGCGACGATACCCAGCGCGCGCCGGTGGTGGTGCTGAGCCGCAAGCTCAACGACGCGCTGTTCGGTGGCGCGGACAGCGTCGGCAAGACCCTCACCATCGCCACCCGCCCGTTCCGGGTGATCGGAGTGATCGACGCCTGGAACGCGCAGCCGCGCTTCTACGATCTCAACTCCGGCGCGTACACGCCGCCGGAGGAACTGTACATGCCGTTCGAGACCTGGCTGGACCTGCCGCAGGACTACGGCTACGGGCCGATGCAGTGCTGGGGCAAGGATGGCGAGGCCGGCCTGCACGACCCCAAGGCCGCGCAATGCACCTGGGTGCAGTACTGGGTGCGGCTGGACACGCCCGAGCAGGTGCGGCGCTACCGCGCGGCGCTGGAGGCCTACAGCGCGCAGCAGCGCCAGCTCGGCCGCTTCGAACGCGCCCCCAACACCCGCCTGCGCAGCCTGGTCGACTGGCTGGACTACAAAAGGGTGGTGCCGGCCACGGTGCGCATGCAGACCTGGATCGCCTTCGGTGTGCTGCTGGTATGCCTGCTCAATGCAGTGGGCCTGCTGGTCGCCAAGTTCATGCGCAAGGCCGGCGAGATCGGCGTGCGCCGCGCGCTCGGCGCCAGCCGCCGCGCGGTGTTCGCGCAGTGCCTGGCCGAATCGGCGCTGATCGGCTGCCTGGGCGGCCTGCTCGGCATCCCGCTGACCTGGATCGGCCTGTGGCTGGTGCGCCAGCAACCGGTGGCGTACGCGCAGCAGGCGCATGCCGATCCCGCGATCCTCGGTATCGCCCTGGCCGTGGCCACGCTCTCGGCGCTGGCCGCCGGCCTGTGGCCAGCCTGGCGCGCCTCGCGCATCGCCCCCGCCCTGCAGGTGAAATCGCTATGACCCCGCTGCCTCCCGTGCGTCCCATCCTGTCCGCATTGGGCAGCCATCGCGCCGCGGTGGTGCTGATGGCGCTGCAGATCGCCCTGACCCTGGCAGTGCTGTGCAACCTGGTGTTCATCATCGCCCGCACCTACCAGCGCGTGCAGACCCCGACCGGAGTGATGGAACAGGACATCGGCCTGATCCAGAGCATCAGCGTGGTCGGCGAACCGGGCAGCGTCAGCAGCGTCGGCCGCAGCCTGGACATCCTGCAGGCGGTGCCCGGCGTGGAAGCGGCGGCGTTCGGCACGCCGCCGCTGTGGGGCCCGACGCAGGCGCAACTGTTCCTGCAGCCGCAGGCCACGCAAGCGGTCGCCCGTGCGCGCCTGTTCCTCGGCAGCCAGGGCCTGAACCGCACGCTGGGCATCCGCATCGTCGCCGGTCGCGACCTGCGCGACGCGGAACTGACCGGCGCCTCGGACCTGTTCGGTGCGCCACCGGAGATCGAGCGGCGCCTGCCGGCCCTGATCACGCCGTCGCTGGCGGCCAAACTGTTCCCCGGCACGTCGCCGCTGGGGCGCACCCTCTACACCAGCACGTTCAACCAGCCGGTGCGCCTGGACATCGTCGGGGTGATGGCGCCGGTGCGCGGCGACATCACCGGCCACGACGACGATGCCGATGCACTGCTCACCGAGATCCGCATCGGCAGCGAAGGCTGGGGCGGCGGCTACCTGATCCGCAGCACGCCCGGGCAACTGGCGCAGGTGCTGCCGCGCGCGGCGGCGGCGATGCAACGCGCCAACCCCACCTACGTGCAGCAGCGCGTGGCCACCATGCAGGAACTGCGGACCGAGTACTTCAAGAGCGACAGCGCGGTGGCGCGGATGCTGCTGGCGATCATCCTGATCCTGCTCACCGTCACCGCGCTG